>BQIW01000012.1 GCA_021604105.1 Nitrospirales bacterium
CTATCGGCCGCAGTTTTATTTCCGGACGACGGATGTCACGGGCGTGGTGCAATTAAACCCGGGGGTCGAGATGGTGATGCCGGGGGATAATGTGTCGTTTGAGGGGGAGCTGATCTCCCCGATTGCGATGGAGCAGGGGGTGCGATTTGCAGTGCGAGAAGGGGGCCGAACGGTCGGAGCCGGGGTGGTCACGGAAATCGTCGCGTAAGAAATACTGGTGAAGTGGAAAGGGTAGGTTTTTGTGGATCGAGACCGCAGAATACGAATTCGATTAAAAGGGTTTGACTATAGGGTATTAGATCAATCTCTTCGTGAAATTGTGGATACCGTTCGTCGGAGTGGAGCTCGCATTGCCGGTCCTGTGCCTTTGCCTACGAGAATTGAAAAGTGGACGGTGCAGAGATCGACTCACGTTGATAAAAAATCAAGGGAACAGTTCGAGATTCGGACTCATAAGCGATTGCTGGACATAATGGAGCCAACGCCTGAAACTATGGACGCTTTGATGAAACTCAATTTGGCGGCGGGGGTGGATGTAGAAATAAAGCTATAGGTTGTGTGGTCAAGGCTTCTTTTAGGTACAGTCAACTTAATTTAGGTAATTTTTCAATTATGGTTAAAGGGTTGATAGGTAAAAAATTAGGTATGGTCCAGGTCTTTGATGAGGCGAGACGCCTAATTCCTGTTACGGTTATTGAAGCTGGACCTTGCGGAATTGTGCAAGTGAAAAAAAAGAGTACAGATGGTTATGATGCCGTGCAGATTGGGTTTGGTGAAGTTCCAGAACGAAAGCAGACGAAACCTCAGTTAGGGCATTTGAAGAAAGCCGGAAATAAGGTTTGGCGTCATTTGAGGGAGTTTAGCTCCGCCGGAGAAGCGGAGGTTGGTTCCCTGGTTGACGTAAATTTATTTTCAGAAGGTGAATCAATTAATGTTCAGGGCGTTTCTAAGGGAAAAGGATTTCAGGGAGTGATGAAGCGGCATAATTATGCGGGTGGTCCAGCATCCCATGGTTCAATGTTCCATCGAGCCCCTGGGTCCATTGGGTCCAGCTCTTTTCCTTCAAGAGTTTTAAAGAATAAAAAACTACCCGGTCATATGGGAAATAAACGAATCACTGTGAGAGGTTTAACGGTTTTTAAAATAAAAGCTGAAGAAAATATCCTCTTAGTTGAAGGTTCCGTCCCTGGTCCGGTTGGAGGGGTGGTCCTCGTAAGGAAGGTCAGCTGATGCAATCTATTGATGCTTTTCCTGTATTAGGGCAAGACGCCCAGCCTGTAGATAAAATTGATTTGACTGATGGGGTTTTTAGTTCGGCCGTTAAGGGTTCATTGGTCCACCGTGCTGTCGTTATGCAGAGGGCAAGTACCAGGCAGGGTACAGCATCTACACTTGGGCGTGGGGAGGTAAGAGGCGGCGGTAAGAAGCCATGGAAACAAAAGCACACGGGTCGGGCAAGATCAGGATCAAGTCGTTCTCCAATTTGGAGAGGAGGAGGTACTGTTTTTGGCCCCAAGCCTAGATCATACTCGTCCGCATTGCCCAAGAAAATGTATAGGGCGGCTTTGAGGGGGGCTTTGACGGCCAAAGCTGGTGATGGGTTGTTGGTATTGGGCGATCTGGTTCTCCCTGAAATGAAAACTCGTGAATTGGTGAAAACGTTAAACAATGTCGGAGCGAGGGGGAAAGTCCTTTTAGTTATTCATGAGGAACTGGCTGATCTTATCCGTATTGGAAAGAATGTAAGGAATCTTAAAGTCATTCATGGTAAAGACCTTAATGTATATGACGTGCTTTGGTGTGAAAAATTGGTTGTAACCAAGGCAGAACTAGAGCAAATTCAAAAAATTTGGGTGTAATGTGAATCCACATGATGTTTTAATCCGTCCTTTGTTAACGGAGAAAATTACTGCGATACGCGAGACAAAGAATGGTATTGCGTTCTCCGTTCATCGTCAGGCAACTCGAATTGATATTCGAAGAGCCGTGGAGAAGGTTTTTAACGTTAAGGTAGCTTCAGTGAATGTCATGAACGTTAGGGGCAAAAAAAAACGACAAGGGCGTTTCACTGGAAAGAGATCGGATTGGAGGAAGGCATTCATTACCTTAAAAGAAGGTGAAAAAATAGAATTGTATGAAACTGCGTAGCAGAAAATTTATTTTTGTCCATTACTGAAATAGAGAAAATTAGGTTATGCCAATAAAAGAATTTAATCCTACGTCACCTGGCCGAAGGGGAATGTCGGCCGTCACGGGTGAGGGGTTGTCCCCTAAAAGACCGGAAAAAGCTCTAACTGTCTTTAAATCTAAGTCTGGTGGGAGAAACAACTCGGGGAGAATTACTTCTCGATTTAAGGGTGGTGGGCATAAGCGCCTCTATCGGAAGATTGATTTCAAACGGAACAAATTTAATATTAAAGGCAAGGTTGCCAGTATTGAGTATGATCCTAATCGGTCGGCTCGAATTGCACTTTTGCATTATGCAGATGGAGAAAAACGCTATATCTTGGCTCCTTTGGGTTTGAAAGTTGGTGATTCTGTTCAAGCTGGCGCTGGGGTTGATGTGAGAGTGGGAAATGCTTTACCCCTTATGGAAATGCCTCTGGGAATAGTGGTGCACAATGTTGAGTTAAAGCCAGGCAAGGGTGCTCAGTTAGTAAGGAGTGCCGGGGCTTCAGCTCAGGTAATGGGACGGGATGAGGGTTATGTGCAGATTCGGTTAACGTCCGGTGAAATGAGAAAGATCCTCGGAACGTGTATGGCTACGATCGGTCAGGTTGGGAATGCCGACCATAATAATGTCACTATTGGGAAAGCGGGCCGGTCGCGATGGTTGGGGCGTAAGCCGCATCAACGTGGAGTGGTGATGAATCCGGTTGACCATCCCCATGGCGGTGGTGAAGGAAAGTCCGGTCAAGGGAATCCTCATCCGGTTTCACCATGGGGGCAGCCGACAAAGGGTTTTAAGACACGGAAGCCGCGAAACCAAAGCTCGCGTTTTATAATTGTAGGTAGAAGGAAAAAGTCTCGTTAAAATAAGGGGAAATCGATGCCAAGGTCGGTGTATAAAGGTCCATTTGTCGATGACCACATTGCAAAAAAAGTTGACAAGGCTAGGGAGGGAAGAGAGTCCAAGGTTATAAAAACTTGGTCCAGGCGGTCGACTATTATACCAGATATGATCGGTTTGACTTTTGCGGTTCATAACGGGAAGAAATTTATCCCAGTTTTTATCACCGACAATATGGTTGGGCATAAATTAGGTGAATTTGCTCCAACCAGATTTTTTAAGGGACACGGTCATGCCAGGAGTGAGAAGGCAGTTGCGTTAAAGTAAGGAAAATAAACGGATCTCGTAAGTCATAAGTAATTGAGCAAGGTATAAAAAGAAATGGCGGAAGCTAAAGCAATTCTTCGACATGTAAGGCTGGCACCCCGTAAAGCACGGTTGATTGTTGATATGGTAAGGGGGAGGAATGCGGCGGAAGCATTAACCATATTGAAGTATACCCCAAGGTCAGCTGCAAGGGTTGTTGAGCAATTACTCTTTTCGGCAGTATCAAACGCCGGTTTGAAAGATTTGGGTGACCCGGAAAACCTTAAAATAGCCAGAGCCTATGTGGATGGTGGTCCAATTTATAAGCGTTTTCGTCCTCGTTCAATGGGAAGGGCTAATCCTATCCAAAAGAGAACGAGTCATATAACGATTGTGGTAAGTCCGGCTAGTTAATAGGGCCTTTATTTTCAATACGTGGAAGTGAGGGGGGAGAAAGAATAGATGGGTCAAAAGACGCACCCGTACGGTTTCAGGTTAGGTTATACCCGAACATGGCATTCCCGATGGTATGCAAAAAAAGATTTCGCCAACTTGCTCCACCAAGATTTGTCTATTAGGGGCGTGGTTAAAAAACGATTGTATCATGCAGGCATTTCCAGTGTAGAAATAGAGCGATCTGGAAATCAACTTAAATTAATTATTCATACTGCCCGTCCTGGGATTATCATAGGTAGGAAGGGAGCTGAGGTTGATAAATTGAAAGCCACTCTTGAAAAAGAGTATGGCAATGAAGTTTTTGTAACCGTGAAGGAAATAAAAAAACCTGAATTGGATGCTCAACTGGTTGCCGAGAACATTGCCACCCAATTGGAAAAGCGGGTTTCATTTCGTCGGGCGTTGAAGCGAAGCGTTGCTTCTGCTCTAAGGCTTGGTGCCTTAGGTATTAAAGTATACTGCGCGGGTCGGCTGGGTGGACATGAAATTGCCAGAACCGAATGGTATCGAGAGGGTCGAGTTCCGCTTCATACTCTTAGAGCTGACGTTGAATATGGATTTGCAGAGGCAAAAACAGCCATGGGCCAAATAGGAGTGAAAGCTTGGATATTTAAAGGGGATGCACAAATTCCTTCTATGGAAAAGTCGGAACCTTCATTAGGTTTTTTATAAAAGCTGGAATGATTTAAGTGATTGGAGTATTTGCAAGATGTTAGCTCCGAAAAGGGTTAAATTCAGAAAGGTTCAAAAAGGTCGGATGCGTGGGAAGGCCTACCGTGGTGGGGAAATCTCCTATGGGGTATTTGGCCTTAAAGCCATGGAGCCTGGAAGAATTACGGCCAGACAAATCGAAGCAGCTCGTATCGCGATGACTAGACATGTAAAGAGGGGTGGTAGGATTTGGACCAGGATTTTTCCTGATAAGCCAATTACCAAAAAGCCTGCTGAAGTTCGAATGGGGAAAGGAAAGGGAAACCCGGAATATTGGGTTGCCCCGGTAAAGTCAGGAAGAATTTTGTTTGAAATGGATGATGTTACGCAAACCGTTGCGGAAGAGGCGTTGCGTTTAGCAGGGCATAAATTACCTGTCGCCACAAAATTTGTTGTTCGTGGAGAAATTCCGGTTTCGTAGGTGTTGGATATGGAAATGAATGAATTGAAAAATTTAGATAAAAGTGAATTGTTGGAAAAAATAAATAAATTGAAACAGGAATTGTTTCATTTTAGGAGTCAATTGGCATTAGGTCGTATGGAAAATCCAATGCGAATACGTGAGACAAGAAGAAATATCGCCAGAGTTCAAACTGCTCTTCGCGAGAATACTAAATAGTCACCCACGCCTTTGAAGGAAAGTTTTTCAATTATGACACAGAATAGGGCTCGGCCGCGATCACTGACGGGGAAAGTTGTTAGTAATAAAATGAAAAAAACCGTTGTGGTTGAAGTTGTTCGCATAGAGCGCCACTCCCTTTATGGGAAAGTGATGAGAAAAAAAACGAGGGTAAAGGCCCATGATGAAGTGAATCAATGCCAGATAGGAGACCAGGTCAATATTGTTTATGCGCGACCTTTAAGTAAAACAAAGCATTGGCGTGTTTCCGGGGTCTTAACCAAACGAGTAGCCTCATAGAATTACTGAATGATGTGTTTAAAATATTTCTTCGGTTTATAAGAAATAGAGTTAACTAATGATACAAAATTATACTTATTTGGATGTGGCTGATAATTCAGGCGCAAAAAATGTGATGTGTTTTCATGTGCTGGGTGGAACGAAGCGTCGGTATGGATCTTTAGGGGACATCATTGTGGTGGCCGTAAAAGAGGCAATCCCAAAGGCATCGGTTAAAAAAGGCGACGTCATGAAGGCCGTCATTGTGCGAACGAAAAAGGGTCGTCGAAGGGAAGATGGTTCACACATAAAATTTGACCGGAATGCTTGTGTTTTAGTTAATGCTCAGGGAGACCCTGTTGGGACTCGTATCTTTGGGCCGGTTGCAAGAGAATTAAGAAAGAAGAAGTATATGAAAATTATATCTCTGGCTCCAGAGGTCATTTAGGGTAGGTAAATATGGCTGATAAATTTCGTATAAAAAAAGGCGATATGGTGATGGTTATCGCTGGCAAGGAGCGTGGGAAAACGGGTAAAGTCCTGCAGGTTCAATCAAAAGATGCCAGGGTCACAGTTGAAAAGCTTAATATAATAAAGCGTCATACAAAGCCAAACGCAAAAAATAAGCAGGGGGGGATCCTCGAGCGGGAAGGCTTTATGGCGATTTCCAATGTCATGGCTTTTTGTGAGTCGGTTAAAAAGCCTTCAAGGATTAAAATGAAAACTTTTGATGATGGACGAAAAGTCCGTGTTTATCAAAAAGCTCCAACTGAAGTTTTGGATAAAAGCTGATGAAATCAAAATCTGTCACGAAGCAAGCAGTTAAAGCAAAAGAAAAAGGCGGAGGTTCATCCGCGGTCCAACCAAAGGATTATATCCCACGGATTAAGGCAATGTACCATGAAAAGGTTATCCCTGCCATGATGAAGGAATTTGGGTATAAAAACCCAATGCAGGTTCCTAGAGTGGAAAGGATTGTCCTAAATGTTGGAATGGGGGAAGCAGTACAGAATGTCAAATTGTTGGAAAGTGCAGCCGCGGAGCTTGAACAAATCTCCGGGCAAAAGCCCGTTTTGACGAGGTCAAAGAAAGCAATCGCGGGATTTAAATTGCGAGAAGGAGTTCCGATAGGAGCAAAGGTTACATTAAGGGGCGCAAGGATGCATGAGTTTTTAGACCGGTTGGTATCCGTGGCTTTACCCCGAATTCGTGATTTTCGGGGGATTTCCCCAAAAGCTTTCGATGGGAGAGGGAACTATACGCTCGGCTTAAAGGAACAGCTGGCGTTTCCTGAAATAAAATATGATGATGTTGCATCAATCCATGGGATGGATATCACGTTTGTGACTACGGCTCAACGGAATGATGAAGCCAAATCTTTATTGGCCCACTTGGGAATGCCTTTTCGAAAACCCTAGGATGGGAAAGGAGCGAATGTGTCAAGGTTAGCACTCAAAAATAAGGCTAAGCGAAAGCCCAAATTCCCATGTCGCCACTATAATCGTTGTCCACTTTGTGGGCGTGTGAGAGGGTTTTTGCGCCGTTTCCTTATGTGTCGAATCTGTTTTCGTTTCCTTAGTTTGCGTGGGGGTATCCCTGGTGTAACCAAATCCAGTTGGT
Organism: Nitrospirales bacterium; assembly: GCA_021604105.1. Classification (GTDB taxonomy): domain Bacteria; phylum Nitrospirota; class Nitrospiria; order Nitrospirales; family UBA8639; genus Nitrospira_E. The sequence goes on from BQIW01000012.1 coordinate 7,002, forward strand.
AGCCTGCTTGTGGTGAATAGGTTTATTTAGTAATTGGCAAATATTTCAATACGAGGTTATTAGGATGTCGATGACTGATCCTCTCGCAGATTTATTCGTGCGAATTCAAAATGCGGGACGCCGTGGCCACGATTTAGTTAAAATCCCATCTTCTCGGGTAAAAAATGATATCTTGCGAATTTTCAAGGAAGAGGGATTCATTCGTGACTATAAAGCAGCTACGGGCTCCAATGGGCATCCAGTTATTGAAGTTTCACTTCGATATGCTCCTGGACGCCAAAAAAAATCATTTATAACTGGGATAAAACGGATCAGTAAGCCTGGGTGTAGAGTTTATGCCGGGAAGGAAGATCTTCCACGAGTGATGCGGGGATTGGGAATGGCAATTCTGACTACTGATCGTGGATTATTAACCGATGAGCAATGCCGGAGTTCCAAGGTGGGCGGTGAAGTTTTGTGCCATGTTTGGTGATTTTGGATACCATTTTTATTTGGATTTTTAATTAATAGGTTAATCATGTCGAGGATTGGACGAAAGCCAATATCAATTCCTAAAGGCGTCGAGGTGCGGGTCATTGATGGGAACGTTTTAGTGAAAGGGCCCCTGGGGCAACTCCAGTGGGGTCTGAACCCTGGAATTGAGGCCAGTGTAGAAAAGGAAGAAGTTTCACTATCCAGAAATAACGATTCAGCAAAACTTAAAGCGCTACACGGACTAACAAGGGCTGAACTCGCTAATCAGTTAAAGGGAGTAAAAGAGGGTTTTCAGGAAACCCTAGAGGTGATGGGAGTTGGGTACCGAGCACAAATTCAAGGAAATGAATTAAGCTTCGCTGTCGGGTATGCCCATCCTGTGTCAATAAAATTGCCAAAAGGAGTCGAGGCGTCTGTTGACAAGCAGACATCAATTTCTCTTAAGGGAATTGATAAACGAATGGTTAGCCTGGTGGCCGCTCAAATCAGAAGTATGAAAGTGCCGGATGTGTACAAACAAAAAGGTATAAAGTATGTTGGTGAAATCCTTCGGAAAAAAGCTGGGAAAGCCGGCAAAAAATAGGTCTAAATTGTGAATATACTGGAAAAACAAAAAAGATTGGATAAGCGGAGTCGGCGGGTGCGGTTGCGCATCGTGGGATTATCTTCTCGTCCACGATTAAGTGTATTTAGGAGTAATTCTCATATTTACGCCCAAATTATTGATGATGTGGAGGGTCGTACCTTGGTTTCCGCATCATCTTGTGACCCTGGGTTAAAAGGTAAAATAAAATCTGGTGGGAATATTGAAGCAGCGAGGATGGTGGGACAAGCAATTGCTGAACGGGCGAGGGCTATACCTATTGAACTAGTGGTATTTGATCGAGGTGGCAGATTATATCATGGCCGGGTAAAGGCATTGGCGGATGCCGCTCGTTCAGGTGGGTTGAAATTCTAATCTGGTCCAGCCTCAAAATTTGCTAAAGGGAAGGATTCACTTCTGTGAGGGTTAATGTTGAGGAGCTCAATTTAAAGGATAAACCGGTTGTAATTAACCGTGTGGCCAAAGTGGTAAAGGGGGGGAAACGTTTTTCCTTTTCGGCTTTGGTGGTTGTGGGCGATGGCGATGGTTGGGTAGGTGTGGGAAAAGGAAAAGCAACCGAAGTTCCATCTGCCATAGCGAAGGCCGTGGCTCATGCAAAAAAAAATCTTATCAGGATTCCCCTTAAATCTAATACCATACCCCATGAGGTGCATGGTTATTTTGGGGGAGAGCACATTGTTCTGAAACCGGCAAAACAGGGTACGGGTATCATTGCCGGGGGAGCAGTCCGTTCGTTATTGGAGGTGGCTGGTGCTCAGAATATCGTTGCGAAAACCCTTGGTCGTGGGAATCCATTTAATGCCGTGAGGGCAACTATTGAAGGCTTGAGCCAATTACGGGATCCATCTGAAGTAAGAGAGATGCGTCGAACGGTCGTGGGGATGGAAGATTAATTGATTTTAAAATAACCAGTGAGGAAACCTGGAAATCATGGTGGCACCAACCAATCTCTCAATCACATTGAAACGAAGCACAATAGGCCATCCAGATAAGATGCGTGTGGTGTTATTGGGGCTTGGACTTAGGAAAATCGGACAAACTGTCAGTCGTCCGGATACGAAACAAGTACGTGGTTTAATTTATAAGGTTAGGCATCTTATTGAGGTTGCTGATTAATGAAACTACACGATTTACATCCCTCTCCAGGTTCAAAAACCAAGAAAAAACGCCTTGGACGTGGCCCTGGTTCGGGGTTAGGGAAAACAGCCGGGAAAGGTCATAAAGGGTTATTAGCCCGTTCTGGTCGGGCTAATCAAGCAGGTTTTGAGGGAGGGCAAATGCCACTTGCCCGCAGATTGCCAAAACGTGGGTTTACAAATATTTTTCGAATACAATATTCGGTGATAAATCTTAAGGATCTGGTTTCTCAGGTAAAAACATTGAATTTTAACCCAACAGTTTTTAAGGAAATTGGGTTAACTAAAGGGCGAAACACACTTGTCAAAATACTTGGTACTGGTGAAATAGATCGCCCGATTGTTGTGGAAGCACATAAATTTAGTGATACGGCCAGACAAAAAATTGAGAATGCCGGTGGGCAAGTAAAGGTGATCGGCCGTGCTTGAGCGGCTTATCACGAGCCTTCAAAATATTTTTAAAATTCCGGAGTTGCGTAGCCGGGTAATATTTACCTTGTCTATGCTCGCTGTTTATCGGATTGGGGCTCATGTACCCACCCCCGGAATTAATAATGAAGAACTTTTCAAATTTCTTACCGAAAGAGGTGGAGCCCTCATGGGGTTCCTTGATATTTTTTCGGGAGGAGCTTTATCAAGGCTCACAATTTTTGCCTTGGGCATTATGCCCTATATTAGTGCTTCGATTATATTACAGCTTCTCACGGTCGTTGTTCCGCATCTATCGAAATTAGCAAAAGAAGGAGAGCGAGGAAGAAAAACTATCATTCAGTACACCAGGTATGGAACTATCTTAATTGCCTTGATTCAAGGATTTGGTATTGCTCTTGGTTTGGAAGGAATGAATGATGGAGCCTTTGTTCTTGACCCTGGTTGGTCTTTTCGATTGATGACAGTGATTACCTTGGTAGCTGGAACGGCTTTCCTGATGTGGTTAGGAGAGCAAATAACTGAACGGGGTGTTGGAAATGGAATTTCTCTTATAATTTTCTCCGGCATAGTTGCCAGCCTCCCAAGTGCAGTGGTTCAAACTTTTGATTTATATCAGGTTGGGCAAATCAGTCTCCTGTTATTAATAATACTTGGTATTGTTATGCTGGCAGTAATGGGAGCAATTGTTTTTTTAGAAAGTGGACGAAGGAAAATTGCGGTGCAATATGCAAAGCGAATAGTTGGTCGACGGGTATATGGGGGGCAAAATACCCATATTCCTTTGAAAATAAATACGGCCGGTGTTATCCCTCCCATTTTTGCTTCCTCAATTATTGCATTTCCAGCTACGATAGCCAGTTTTATACAGGTGCCATGGGTTCAAAGCATCGGGTCTCAACTAGCCCCAGGTTCCTTACTTTATACAATGTTATATGTTGGAATGATTATTTTTTTCTGTTTCTTTTATACAGCGGTGGTTCTTAATCCTGTCGATATGGCTGACAATATGAAGAAATATGGTGGATTTATACCAGGAATACGACCTGGGCAAAAAACGGCTGATTTTATTTACAAGGTATTGACCAGAATTACATTTGCTGGGGCTATTTATTTAGCTATCGTATGCGTTATTCCAGAATTGCTGATTTACCGACTCAATATGCCTTTTTATTTTGGAGGTACCTCCCTTTTGATTGTCATTGGGGTGGGGTTGGATACGGCTCAACAAATAGAAAATCATATGCTCATGCGGAATTATGAAGGTTTTCTGGGAAAGGGCTCATTAAAGGGGAGAAGTGGGTAACAAGATGAGGGTTATTTTTCTTGGTCCTCCTGGAGTTGGAAAAGGGACCCAGGCCGATTTTGTTGCCAAAAAGTTTAGTATTCAAAAACTTTCAACAGGAGATTTGCTGCGAGAAAGCGTTGAAAGGGGTACCAAGCTTGGAAATGAAGCGAAGATTTTTATGGAACGAGGTGAATTAGTTTCTGATAATGTTGTGATTGGGTTAGTTGAAGAAAAACTGGGTTCTTCTGAATGTCGAAATGGTTTTTTGTTAGATGGATTCCCTCGAACGGTAGCTCAAGCAAATAAGTTGTCTTCATTTTTAGAAAAGAATGGGGAGGCCATCGACCGTGTTGTATATTTTTACCTTCCCATAGCGGACATAATTGAACGAATAAGCGGGAGACGAAGTTGCCCAAAATGTAAGGCCGTATATCATCTTAGGTCCATCCCACCCAAAAAAGATGGGGTATGCGACGTATGTGGAAATACCCTTATTCAGCGAAATGATGATAAGCCGGAAACCATTCAATCCCGATTGGTGGTATATCAAAAACAAACCGAGCCCTTAATCCAATATTATAAGGACAGGGGAATTCTTTCCGAATTGGATGGATCAGGGCCAGTGTCTGTGGTTCAGGATAGGTTGATAGCCCTCCTAACGCAATCGGGATAGAATGATCATCATCAAAACGGCTGAGGAAATTGAACTCATTGCTCGTGCCGGTAAAATTGTTACCCAATGTCATCAATTACTGGTTCATGAAGTGAAGCCCGGTATAACCACATTGGAGCTAGATAGACTTACAGAGGAATGTATTCTTGATTTGGGTGGAATTCCGGCATTTAAAGGGTATAGGAACTATCCCAATAGCCTCTGTGCATCCATTAATGAAGAAGTGGTGCATGGAATTCCTTCAAAACGAGAATTGAAGGATGGGGACATCATTGGGTTGGATGTGGGTGCCATTGTTGATGGTTTTTACGGTGATGGAGCGGTGACGGTTCCAGTTGGGGCGGTGACAGAGATTACTCAATCATTGATTTCAGTCACTCGAGAAGCATTACATGAAGGAATTGAACAGGCTGTTGTGGGTAATCGCCTTTCAGACATTTCATTTGCTATTCAAGCCCATGTAGAAAAACATGGATATTCAGTTGTCCGCGATTTTGTTGGCCATGGAATTGGGCGTCAGTTGCACGAGGAACCGCAGGTTCCAAATTATGGAAGACCAGGCCAGGGCCCACGTTTAAAGCCTGGGATGGCACTTGCTATAGAGCCGATGGTAAACCTAGGAGGACCTGCAGTCAAAGTCTTAAAAGACGGGTGGACGGCAGTCACTTGCGATAAATCCCTTTCTGCTCACTTTGAGCATACCATCACAATCGAGGCAAATGGTCCACCTCGCATTTTAACAGGATAGTCTTAGGTTGGAGGTCAAGTAAATTTCCTCATGGGGAAAGAAGATATTATTGAAGTTCAAGGATCGGTTACTGAAACTTTGCCGAATGCAATGTTTCGAGTTCAGTTGGACAATGGGCATAAAATCTTAGCTCATATTTCTGGGAAGATGCGAATGCATTTTATAAGAATTTTGCCAGGGGATAAGGTGACAGTGGAATTATCTCCATATGACCTGACTCGTGGACGGATTACCTATCGGTTTAAATAGAGGTTGTTAACGTGAAAGTCAAATCATCAGTGAAACCTATTTGTGTTAAATGTAAAGTCATTCGCCGCAAAGGGGTAGTAAGGGTGCTCTGTACAAACCCCAAACATAAGCAGCGACAAGGCTGAGATGCGTTGATGTTTGGTTTGGGACTGAAAGTCAGTCCCCAAAGAGAGGAAAGTAAGCAATGGCTCGAATCGCAGGGGTAGAATTGCCGGTAGGAAAACGGATTGACGTCGGATTAACCTATATTTTTGGAATTGGGCCGGCCAGTTCGCGAGATATATTACGAAAGACAGGAGTGTCTCCTGCAACGAGGGTAAAGGATCTGCAAGAAGATGAGGTGGTCCGTTTACGTGAAACCATTGATAAGGATTACGACGTAGAGGGTGACCTAAGGAAAGAGGTCACGATGAGTATTAAGCGTTTGATGGATATTGGCACTTACCGCGGGTTACGCCATCGGAAAGGTCTACCTGTGAGAGGGCAAAGGACTAAAACAAATTCACGAACGAGAAAAGGACGACGTGGAGCGATTGGCGGAAAAGCTAGGAAATAAGCTGCTGAAAGGGATCTTTCATGAGTGTTAAAAAGGGAAAAAAGAAGGAAAGAAAAGTTCTGCAAGTTGGGATCGTGCATATCATGGCTTCTTTCAATAATACCATCGTGACGATCACGGATATGACCGGTGGGGCTGTAACCTGGGCTAGTGCGGGTAGCCAAGGATTTAAGGGTTCCAGGAAGAGCACTCCTTTTGCCGCTACGCGTGCGGGTGAAGTGGCTGCAAAAAAGGCTATGGAGTTTGGCCTTCGACAAGTGGATGTCTATGTGAATGGCCCTGGATCTGGACGTGAAGCCGCAGTGAGGGCACTTCAGTCGGCTGGCTTGCGGGTCAATCTTATTCGTGATGTGACACCGATTCCCCATAATGGGTGTCGGCCTCCTAAACGAAGACGAGTGTAATTTTTTAAAGGGATCTGTTCAAATTATCGGTATTTCGTGAACTGGAGATAGGGGGAGAAAGTCCATGGCCAAATATACTGGTCCTGTGTGTCGGTTATGTCGGCGTGAAGGGGTAAAATTGTTTTTAAAAGGGACTAGGTGTATGACTGAGAAATGCGCGATTGAGCGCCGAAGTTATCCGCCTGGGCAGCACGGGCAGTCGCGGCGAGGGCGTGCGACGGAATACGGTACTCAGCTTAGGGAAAAGCAAAAGCTTCGACGTGTGTATGGTATGCAGGAACGACAATTCCTCAATACCTACCATCGAGCTGTTCGCCGAAAGGGTGTTACGGGGGAGCATTTGTTGAGCCTGCTTGAACGCAGACTTGATAACGTGGTGTATCGACTGGGTTTTGCTTCATCCCGTGGTCAAGCCAGGCAATTGGTCAATCATGGCCATGTGATGTTGAATCGCCGAAAAGTCACAATCGCTTCGGTGACTGTGAACATTGGGGATATTATCGAAATTAAGGAAAAAAGTCGTCAGCTGGTGCCGGTCCAAGCCGCTCTAGAAATTACTAGTGGCCGAGGAGTGCCGAATTGGTTAGAGATGGAGCGAAATTTATTAAAGGGTACCGTCCAGGCCATTCCCACTAAGCAGGACATTGATGTATTGGTCAATGAACAAATTGTAGTGGAGCTGTACTCACGGTAATTATTGCCGGAGATAGAGCGGATGATGCGAATTGATTACTTAGATGGCCTTGCGACCAAGAAAGGGAGACGCGATCCTTATGATAAATAGCATGAAGGATTTCCAAATACCAACGAAGCTGGAATTGGAAAAGGACACTGCTTCATCTACTTATGGCAGGTTTACCGCTGAGCCATTTGAACGAGGCTTTGGAACCACCATGGGGAATTCCCTCAGGCGGGTTTTACTCTCTTCGCTTCCTGGTGCAGCTGTTACCTCCGTAAAAATTGAGGGAGTGTATCATGAGTTTTCGACCATACCCGGTGTGACCGAGGATGTTACTATTCTCATTTTGAACATTAAGGCATTGCGGTTGCGTTTACATTCCGATAAGGCTAAAGCTATCCGTTTGAAAAAGAAAGGGCCTGGCGAAGTGTTAGCCTCAGATTTGTCTGTAGACCCGGATGTGGTAATCTTGAACCCAGATTTTCATATTGCTACTTTAGATAAAGATGGAATATTAGATATTGAACTCATTGTGAAGCCAGGACGTGGGTATGTACCCGCAGAACGAAATAAAGAAGAGGGATTGCCAATAGGGGTCATTCCGGTAGACTCGGTCTTTTCTCCAATTAAGCGGGTTAATTTTAGTGTTGAAAGTGCTCGGGTTGGACGGATTACCGATTACGATAAATTGATTTTGGAGGTGTGGACGGACGGAAGCATATCTCCACAAGATGCTGTCACCGCCGCAGCTGGAATTCTTCGCAACCATCTGGATATTTGCCTGCCATCTGAAGAGAGGGGTGAGCCAGCGCAAGAAGAGGGTGGAGATGAGAATAAGTTGTTGATTAATCAACATCTGTTTCGAAGTGTCAATGAATTAGAGCTTTCGGTCCGTGCTGCAAATTGCCTAAAAAATGCTAATATTAAATCTATAGGTGATTTAGTTCAAAAAAGCGAAAATGAAATGTTGAAAACCAAAAACTTTGGTAAAAAATCCTTAAATGAAATTAAGGAGGTCCTAGCGGAAATGGGGTTGGCCTTAGGAACCAAAGTGAGTGAAGTAACAGAATCCCAAACCTAACTTTTTTCAAAGGACGTGTATTGTGCGTCATCGAAAATTCGGAAGACAATTAGGACGAAATAGCAAGCATAGGTTGGCCTTATTCAGAAATTTGGTGACATCGCTCATGGAGCATGAGCGAATTGAAACCACGGAAGCCAAAGCGAAAGAGCTACGTGGTATCACCGACAGGTTGATCACGCTAGGGAAGCAGGGAACTCTTCAATCCAGACGGGGAGCCTTGCGTGTGTTAAGGACCAAGCAAACTGTTCAAAAGCTTTTTGATGATGTTGCCAAGCGTTTTCCTGAACGGAACGGTGGGTATACCAGGATTATTAAAACTCGACAACGACCAGGCGATGCTGCAAAGCTGGTGGCCATTGAATTTGTTGAAAAAGGTAGTGAACCTGAGAAAGTGGTCGTTCCTTCCCCATCCAGTTAGAAAAGTACAGGACTAAGTCTTTTAGAATTTAATTTCTCACTGCTTCCGTTTCCCCAACATCGCTTCTTAACTCCACCTTCGCTATTTCACAGGGTTAAGGTCTTTTATTTACTTGGCCTGGACCCTGTGTTATTCTTTTTTATGGGTTTTTTACCCTAAGGGTGGTCTTTCGACCTAACAAGCATTAATGCAATTTTTTGGTACGAGGGCCATTTTAACTCTACTTGTTTTAGGTATGGCCGTATTTATCGGATACCGTGTGGTGAGCCACATGCAAACACGGAGCCAAGATACCACTTCCGTAACCTTAGAGGAACAGCAAGGCGCGGATGCTTGGATTCAGGGGTTTACATACCGCCAAACTCGATCTGGATCCACAAAATGGGTCGTAAATGCGAATCAGGCTAAGGTGTTTGAAAAAGAGCATATAGCTAAGTTGGAGACAGTCCAGGTGCGGCTTTTCGATAGTGCATTTCAGAAAGAACAATTGCGGATTACCTCTGAAGAAGGTGTGATGAATACCTCCAATAATGACTTTGAGCTCGTAAGCAAAAATGAGAAAACCGTTATGACCTTTGAGTCTGGTTACCAAGTATTTTCAGATAGCCTGACTTGGAACGAACAAGCACGGCAGATTTATACCACGGATCAAGTGACAATTAAGGGAGATGGGTTAATCATTACTGGAACAGGTTTGGAGGGAGACGTGGATAAGAATGAATTTCATTTGCTGAAGAATGTTCGTGCTGAGGTGGTGTCGCCATAAAAGTTTCGTCGCTGATCTCATTTGGGCGGTTGATATTCGGGATAATTTTGGTTTTTGGCCCCACCGTAGGAAGAGGAGAAGGAACGACTTCTACGGTCATTACTTCTAAAACGATGACGGCCAGTAGCGAAAAAAATCAAGCTATCTTTCAGGGGTCGGTCAAAATGGTTCAAGACGAACTGGTAGTATATTCAGATGTGATGATTGTGTATTTTAAAGAAAAGTCACCCTCAGATCATTCTCCCGCCACAACTTCAGAAGCCAAATCAGAATCCGGAAAAGAAATCAGTTACATTGAAGCGAAGGGGAAAGTTAGAATTGAAAAAGGGGAGAGTCGAGCTACTAGTCAACATGCTTTGTATTTCAAAGCAGAGGAAAAAGTTGTATTGACGGGATCTCCGGTGGCCTGGCAGGAAGGGACTAGGATTAGTGGCCCCAAGATGACCATGTTTTTAAAAGAAAATCGGAGCGTGGTAGAAGGAGGAACCCAAGTGATTATTAAAGAATCAGACCAAAATTAAAGACCGCCAAAAATATTAAATTGAATTCATTGGGTCGTTCAGAGTTTTTCTTCGTGCTCAGAATAAATATCTATAAGATTGTGATTGATTCGGCGGGTCAATCAATTTATGGTTTAATCGAACTGGTAGGATGCCTACTGGTTGATTATCCCGTTGAGCCCCAGGATTCGCTATAATTAATAACAGCAAGGTTGATTTAAGGGATTCCAATGGCTGAAGCACTGGCGAAGACTCTTCACAAAATTTTCGCCAAAGATTTAAAAAAGAGTTTTAAAGGCCGTCAAGTTGTTAGAGGCGTCAGCTTGGAGTTGTTGGGAGGAGAAGTTGTTGGCCTACTTGGTCCTAATGGGGCTGGTAAGACTACAATCTTCGATATGGTTGTAGGCCTCTGTCAACCAGATCATGGGGGCATATTTCTCAATAACCATGAAATCACTGCATTTCCGATGTACAAGCGGGCGAGGAAAGGAATTGGTTACTTGCCCCAAGAAGCTTCAATCTTTCGGCGGCTTTCTGTTGAGGATAATGTGTTAGCTGTCTTGGAAACATTAGATCTTTCCACCTCTACCCGAAAGGCCAGATTAGATGAATTGTTAGAGGAATTGGGTCTGACTCGGCTTCGTACCCATGGTTCCTATACTCTCTCAGGTGGAGAACGTCGACGCTTGGAGATTACCCGAGCGTTAGCGACGAACCCAAAGTTTTTACTCTTAGATGAGCCTTTTGCCGGTATTGATCCAATTGCGGTGGGAGATATTCAAGATATTCTGACCAGTTTAAAAAAGAAAAATATCGGCATTCTGATAACAGACCACAATGTTCAAGACACGCTTTCCATTACCGACCGAGCCTATATAATAAGCGAAGGAACGATTTTGGAAAGTGGTCCACCTGATCTCATTGTAAATAGTCCAAAAGCTAGGGCTGTCTATCTGGGCGAACGCTTCAAAATGTTCCAATAAAGAGGAAGTGGGTTTCTGCAATGGATCTTCGGTTAGACCTTCGGTTATCTCAAAAGTTGGTGATGACCCCCCAACTGCAACAAGCGATTAAGCTGTTGCAACTCTCTCGTTTAGAACTTCAGCAAGTGCTGGCTCAACACTTAGTAGAAAATCCTCTCTTAGAAGATTTGGCATTGGAATCCCTGGATGAAGAACATTCGGTGGGAGAAGAGCAAGCAGAGCCGCCGAAAGGGTCTGATGCCGATAGTGAGGCTTCAGGTGAGATCGCAGAGGCTCAACCAACTGTTAAGGAGGGTGAGCCATTAACCTCCGAGGAGTGGGACAATATTTTAGGGAATGACTGGCGGCCTGCTCAGCGGGATGAAGCCTATTCAGGAGATGAAGAATTTCCTTCATATGAACAAACTCTCACAAAACCGACTTCGCTTGAAGAGCATCTAGATTGGCAACTTCGTCTCTCTTCTCTCGCAGGTGATGACCGGGATATTGGTCGAATGATAATTGGGAATTTGGATGAAGACGGGTATATGCGCGTGCCTCTTCCCGAATTAGCTGAAGACGCCAAATGCTCTGTTGACCATGTTGAGGAGGTGCTTCATCAGATTCAGCAGTTTGATCCTCCAGGAGTTGCGGCTCGGGATTTAGCCGAATGTTTATTGATCCAACTGAAGCATCTACAACATGATGAGACTGAACTCACCTCCCATCTGCATGCTGCGGTACCGATGAATGTGGTGGCTGCTATTTTGAAAGATCATTTAGTCGATCTTCAGAAAAAGCGGTATCATTCTGTGGCCAAAACATTGAACGTGACCCTGGATGAAGTCTATGAAGCTGTTCGGGTGATAGAGAGTTTAGAGCCGAAACCTGGGCGTCCCTATTTTTCGGATAGTAACTCGATAATTATTCCGGATGTCTATGTTGTGAAGTATGAAGGAGAGTGGGTCGTGCTGTTGAATGATGATGGTCTCCCTCGGTTGAGAATTAGTCCATATTATCGGAGACTCCTTTCCCATTCTGGAGAAGATGCCGGGAATACCAAAAACTATCTTGAGGAGAAATTGAAAGGTGCGCAATGGATTATTCGGAGCATTGATCAGCGGAACAAAACGATTGTGAAAGTTGTCAAAAGCCTTGTGAAGTTTCAGGAAGCGTTTTTGGAAAAAGGAGTTCAGTATCTTCGGCCATTAGTCTTGAAGCAGGTAGCCGAAGATGTGGGTATGCATGAGTCAACCATAAGCCGGGTAACGACCAATAAATATTTGCATTGCCCGCAGGGCATTCTTGAACTGAAATTCTTTTTTAATGCAGGGATTCAGCGTGCTGACAACCGTGGAGAGGATATGTCCTCTGTGACTGTTCGTGAAATGATTCGGGAAATGGTGGCACAAGAAGATGTAGCCAATCCCTTGAAAGATCAGGAGATCGTCTCAAGACTCCGTCATAAGAATATTTTGATTGCTCGTCGTACTGTCGCTAAGTATCGGGCTGAATTACATATTGCTTCTGCTAGCCAACGAAAACGAATTCCCACATAATTTTTTACAGCGGACTTCAGGGTTTAACCCCAATTGTGGATATTCCAGATAAATGTTCTGATTGAGTTTCTGGTTGCTGCTAACTTTGTAAGCTAATGAGAAAGTTCATTCCCGATGATTGTGAAAGCGTACTGATGCCGAATGAAATACCGGAATCTTCTTCGAATAACGATCCGTTGCCTCTTCAATTGATGATGGTGACGGGGACATCGGGGTCTGGCAAGACCCAAGCCTTGAAGTGTTTGGAAGATTTAGGATTTTTCTGTGTGGATAATCTTCCCCCGGCTTTATTTCAAAAATTCACCGAATTGTGTATTCAGCCCGACAAAGATGTGAAGAAGGTGGCCTTGGGAATTGATATTCGTGAGCGGGCTTTTTTTGAAGATTTATTGAGCAATCTCGAAGCCTTGCAAAGTGATGGCTGTCACGTTGAATTGCTCTTTTTGGAGGCACATGATGATATTCTAGTCAGGCGTTTTTCTGAATCACGGCGTCCGCATCCATTACTCCCACATCGGCCCATTATTGAGGGCATTCAATTAGAGCGTGAACGGCTTCAAAGTCTTCGGGCTAGAGCCCATCGTGTGTTGGATACCTCAGAATTTTCCGTCCACGACCTTAAAGCCTGGATCATTAAACATTATCGAGAGCGGGGTGAAGGACAAGCCCTGAAAATTAGTCTTATGAGTTTTGGTTATAAATTCGGGGTTCCCTTCGATGTGGACATGGTATTTGATGTTCGATTCCTTCGCAATCCTCATTTCGTTCCTGACCTTCAGCCATTAACGGGGGAACACGCCGATATTCAACGCTTTGTCTTGGACACGAGAGAGGCTAAGGTCTTTCTCGAGCACTTGAAGGAATTATTTACTTTTTTGTTGCCATTGTTCGAAAGGGAACAACGTAGTTATGTCACCGTTGCTTTCGGGTGTACGGGAGGGCGACATCGTTCAGTGGCGATCGTCCTATGCATGAAAGATACTTTGAAAACATTGGGATATGACGTCACGATTCACCATCGAGAAATTACAAAAGAGGCGACACCAAGCTAGTTTCCCTTCTTCCTTGAATCGACATCTCGTCTGGGTTTATTCCTACCATTTTAGTGTTTTCTGTATTTGACCTCTTATTTTTTCCGTAGTCTTTTCCTGAAACAGAAGAATCTGACCCCTCATTAAGTATTCCTGATCACCGTGCCATTCCTAATGGGTCTGTTGAAAAAAGCCGCCAGCGGCGTTCTCGCCATTTTTCCGTGCTCCCGTATTAAATGTACGCTCGGCGCGTAAAAACGGCTGCGGCCTTGCTGGACGGACTTTTTTGAACCGACACGGAGCCTTTGATGAGTAATCTTATCCTGGGCAAATTTGCCCTAGAACATCTTTATTGTTCAACACTCCCCTAATATAAAGAGAATGCGACTCGCGGGGTCCTGGGATCAAATCGTGAGTGTCTCTGGAGAAAACGATTAACAAATCTAGGTAAAAACATGACATCATATTGGGGGATGGCATTTTCAGGGAGAATCCCGATAAAACCCAATTGAGGTCAAGGGTCCTTGGCCGATTATTGTTGGACTGAAAAAGATGCACCAGGTCTGGAGAGCCATTGCAGAAAAAGTCAGAGGATATTCGTGGAAAAGCCAGAATGTAACAGGCGTGGATGTGGGGTCTCGAGTGTTGAAGGCGGTGACTCTACAGCCGGGCCCTACCTCCCCTATCCTAAAGGGTATTGTGTTTGAATCGCTTCCCTTTACACCTATTCCAAATTCTCAAACAGATCTGGAGGATGACCGACAACTAGTCCAATTTCTTCGAAGACAGTTATCCCCTTTTCCCCGTGCGGTGGGGATTACGGTTTCGAGTCCCCACGTCTTGTTAAAGAGACTGGCACTTCCCTATATGTCGGAAAAGGATCTTCGAGAACACCTAGCTTTGGAGCTTGACCGGTATATTCCTCTTGATGGTCAAGGTGCGGTTTGGGACGTGTATCGACACAAAGATTCTGATGCCCTGGACAACGAAAAAAATCAGCCAGTTCTCGTCGTAGCAAAAAAAGAATTCATAGAGGCGCGAATGCGGCAATTTGAAGGGCAAGGGATGCACGTCCGTTTTGTCGATGTGGATGCCTTTTCACTGGTGAATATGGTTGCTTACAACTATGGCCGTGAAGGAACGTGGATGATTATTCATCTAGGACCAACCGGCATTCTCTCGGTGATGATGGAAGAGGGGCGTCTTGTGCATATGCATCAAGTATCCTACGAGGTCGAGTGGTATGGAGACCTGCTTGACAGGGTGCAAGCGGCTTTAGCATCGGCGGATGATGGATTTAAGTTAGGTGCCTCGGAAACTCTACTTCTTGAACAATTTTTCAAGGAAACGATTCAGCAGGTCATCGAAAGTATCAAGTATGCTTCAGAAGGAACTGACATGGAAATGGTGCAGGGCGTGTTCCTATCAGGAGGATATTCGATGCTGGAGGGACTTCAATCGAGACTCGCTGATTCCTTGCACGTCCCTGTAACCCTGGTTAACCCGTTTAAAAAAATCAAAGTCCCTCAGGAGATGCAACAGGATTCTTGCTTTCAAAAAGCTTTGCCGTTATTTGGTGTTGCGGTTGGAGCGGCATTGCGTGGGACAATCCCTCATGATTGAAATTAATTTGGCTCGTTCACTTCAGCGGCAAGTTAATCCCCATGAGAATTCACGACTGTTTTGTTGGCTAGTGGGTGTGGCGGTGTTTGTGGGATTTGGAGTGGCGAGTTGGTGGTGGACGCAATCTTTGCAAGAACAAGTTGATGTCTTGTTTCAAGAAAAAACAATCAAAATGCAGGATCTTGCCCAGAAAAAGGAAAGTCTCGATAAATTGCAGCGTTTTAATGAACAAAAAGTCCTCCTTATGACCTTTATCGAGCAGCTCAGTGATCAGGAGAGAGAAAAGGCTTGGCCGGTGAAATTGCTGAATGGAGTCAGTCGAAATGTTGAAAAGCTTGATATCTGGTTGGAGCGGGTACAACTTGAATCACGGGTGGTGGAATTGCGGGGACAATCATTGGCACTTGAAGATATCGGTAAATTTATGGAGGGATTGGAGAATGATGGAATTATCGTGCGTTTACCTGTGGTGGAAATTCTTGATCACCCAGGAGGAGAATCAGACGTTTTTCCCTTTCTGATTCGTTTTGTATGGGATCAACAGGTGACTACATGATGGCACAGTGGAAGTCATTATCCCTTTGGGGTCGATTCGGTTTTCTGGTTGGAATAATGTTGGTCTGTCTTTTGGGTATTCACTTCGTGATGTGGGATACGATGAATAACTCGATTAAGCAGTTGCAGGAGGAAGTTTCTCGTCTAGCTCAGGAGAGTCGAGGACTCACCAAAAAAACAGAATCACTGAATACTATAGAGAAGGAAGTCAACAGCTTGCGTGATGATTTAGCCACTCGAATTCAACAATTTCCTGAAAATATTGAATCAAGGATTTTTCGAAGGGATGTCATCGAAATTGCGAAACGAAGGAATGTGACTGTTCGGGTGTGGAAACCTGAACGTCCTTTGCCCGAGCTTCCGCATTCTGAATTTTCGATACCCATTGCACTTAGAGTAGAAGGAAATTTCCAGGGGACCGTTCAATTTTTGGATGACTTGCGACAGCTTGCATGGGTGGAACGTATTCCTTCCATTACCCTGGCCGGAAGGCCAGACAACGAACATTCACCTCTCGTCAGCACGAATCTGGTGATGCACGGGTTAACTCCCTTAGGTATTGAACATGTTCAGCAGCTACTTAAAACTTAATCGATCTCCTCAATGTCAATCGGGATTGCGAATTTTGGGAGCCATAGATACTCGAAGCAGGGTCTCCACAATCTCTGCCTACTTGAGAGGATTTGGGTGCTACTCGATTTGTGTTTGGATTGTGCTTAATTGGTGGGGGGGGATGGGAGTGGTGGCTGCGGAAGGCACCTCCTCATCGACTTCTTACCTAAACAGGCAAGTTAGCCCCAGCCTAATTGAGGACAATTCCCGACGGAATGACGGGAGTCGTCGAGACCCTTTCAAGCGGATACCTCAGCCGCGTCTGTCAACTCCTAAAGTTACGGCGCCATCCGAAAAGGATTCGAAAATTGTTCCCTTGCTGAATAATCCAGATTGGAGACTTCTCGGTGTGATTCATGGCCGAGATGGGCACCAGGCAATCATTCAAATATCTCCATCGAAGCGAGTTCTGGTCCAAACGGGATCTGAACTCGCTCGATCAGGCTGGACGATTAAGACCATCAGTGAGGAGGAAGTGATACTTGAGGACCTTTCCTCAGCCGCCTCATTAAAAGGGGCCTCCCCGCCAAAAACCTTCATTCTTTCTTTTCCCACCATTCAATAGCCATTATGAATATTCTGGTTGAGAAAGCCTGAAAAAACCTTCATAATCTGTACTCTAAAAATCTGGGGGGGACTCTTTGACCCATTCATGCTCAGTGAGATCCATTGATGGATCATTCAACAATATCCAGATTCCAAGATTGTAGCTACAGGCTTGGGCAGACCGTCCTGGTCAGTAAGATTTGGAACATCTTAAGAGGGAACATGCTAACGGCATGAATAATTAATGAGCCAAAAAGGAAAGCCATGTTGCGATATTTAAATGCGGGGGAATCTCATGGAAGAGGTCTAATGGCTGTGGTTGAAGGGGTTCCATCTGGTTTGCCGGTCACAGCCGAAGGGATTAATGTGGATTTGATCCGCCGCCAGGGCGGATATGGGCGTGGCGGTCGGATGCGAATTGAAAAGGACCGGATTGAGTTTATCTGTGGAGTTCGAAAAGGGAAAACGTTGGGAAATCCGCTAGGACTGTTGATCTGGAATAAAGATTGGGAAAATTGGAAGGATATCATGGCACCTGAACCTGGTCCCCCTTCCACTGAACGAGTGGTGACTCGTCCACGGCCGGGCCATGCAGATTTGGTTGGAGCTATTAAATATGGTCATAGCGATATCCGCAATGTGCTGGAAAAGGCCAGTGCCAGGGAAACAGCGATTAGAGTTGCCATTGGTGGTGTGGCGAAATCGTTGCTAGCCGAGTTTGACATGCGAGTGGTCAGTTATACGATGGACATTGGAGGGGTTGCAGCTCCCAGTCCGAATGATCCGTTGATGGCGTATGAACAGGCGGAACAATCTGAGGTACGATGCCACGACCCTGAGACCGCAAAAAAAATGGTTGAACAGATTCGGACGGCCAAGCATAAAGGAGATTCCTTAGGCGGCATTTTCGAGGTTGTGGTCACGAACGTTCCAATCGGGTTGGGAACCTATGCTCAATGGGACCGGCGCCTAAGTGCTCGCTTGGCGTTTGCTGCGATGAGTATTCAAGCGATGAAGGGTGTGGAAATTGGGATGGGATTTGAGTCGGCCAGACGTTTCGGATCTGAAGTGCATGACGATATTTATTTTGACAAAGCCACAGGACAATTTACCAGGAAATCGAACAATGCCGGTGGGTTGGAAGGCGGCATTACCAATGGGCAACCGATTGTTCTACGAGTAGCCATGAAACCTATCGCGACGCTTTATACTCCCAAAGACAGTGTAGACATCGAAACGAAAGAGCCGTTTGAGGCCACGGTAGAGCGGTCGGATATTTGCACTGTTCCGGCTGCCGGGGTTGTGGGCGAAGCTGTGATTGCTTATGAAATGGCCAACGCCCTGATTGAAAAATTTGGTGGAGATACGTTGGATGAAATGAAAAGAAACTTTGAGGCTTATCAAGAGTATGTCCGTATGTTTTAATCCTCATGTCCTGGGTTCCTTTCGTGGCAGGTTTCTATTGTTTCCTGGAATAAGACCGCTTTGTGGTGACTTCCGCTAGATGAAGAACTCTGATCTCTCGAAACATGTTCTGGTTTCTTTGGGCGATCGGAGTTATCAAGTCCTTATTCAACCCCAGATTTTGCCTCAAATAGGCCGTGTGCTTCAGGATGTTGGATTATCGGGGCGAGTGGCCATTGTAACCAATCCAGTCGTCAATGAGCTCTACGGACGGGTAGTTGTCCGGGCCCTAAAGCGGTGTGGGTTTTCTCCATTTCTTGTGGTGATACCCGATGGGGAAAAGGCCAAATCCATGTATTGGTTGTCAAAAATACTGGATGAACTCGTCACGCAACGACTGGAACGCCAGGAAGTGGTGTTGGCATTAGGTGGAGGGGTTGTGGGAGATGTGGCGGGGTTTGCGGCCTCTGTTTATCTGCGCGGTGTTTCATTTGTCCAGGTGCCGACGACATTGGTGGCTCAAGTAGATTCAAGCGTGGGTGGAAAAACAGGGGTCAACCATCCAATAGGGAAAAATTTGATTGGGGCGTTTTATCAGCCACGTGTCGTGGTTGTCGATCCGCAGACATTGCAATCTCTTCCAAAACGTGAATGGGTCGCAGGGTTAGCGGAGGTCATTAAATACGGCATGATTGCGGATTCGAAATTTTTTGAATATTTAGAACAACACGTTGATGACTTACGAGAACAAGCAGAAGATGTTATTCCGACCGTCATTCGGCGGTGTTGTGAAATTAAAGCAGAAGTCGTGGGTGGAGATGAACGGGAATCCGGCCGCAGACGCATTTTGAATTATGGTCACACTGTAGGCCATGCGCTGGAAACCTGGGGTCGTTATAAAACTTGGATTCATGGAGAGGCTGTGGGAATTGGCATGGTGCAGGAAGCCGGAATCGCGCGATTTTTAGGGATGTGTACTAAGGAGTTGGTAGAGCGGCAGCGCGACTTGATTCAGGATGTTGGGTTGCCTATTGCCATGCCTTCCATGTCTTTTGCGGAACTCTGGGGGGCCATGCAACACGACAAAAAGGTCGTAAAGGGTCAAATCAATTGCGTGGTGCCCACCGCAATCGGGAAGGTTCAGGTCGTTCCTCTGTTTCAACAACGTATTCGTCAATGGTTTATAGCCAATCAGGCCTTTCGCGTGAAACGATTGGATCCTGTCCGGCAGGGTGTGGGCCGTCCACGTCTTTCCAAGAAAAAATAACATGGCTCCGATCCGTCCTTCGACAATAGAAGACCTCAAGCATATGGTGCGGGAGCGGACCCGTGAAGTGCAGATTCTTCACCGAATCAGCGAATCCATTAGTAGTACCTTGGAGCTGGAAACGGTGTTAAAGCAGATCGTGGAAGTGGTTGTGGAAGTGACGAAGGGGGATGCCTGTCTGTTGTATTTGATCTCTGAAACAACAGACGAGCTTATTTTGCGCGCATCGAAAAATCCTCACCCTCGTCTCATCGGGAGGATATCGATAGGTTTGGGAGAAGGAATTACCGGATGGGTGGCACGAGAAAAAATTCCTGTGGTGATTCCTCGCAATGCAAGTGATGACGCCAGATTTAAGTTTTTTCATCGTTTGCCAGAAGATCGCTATCAGGCGTTTGTATCAGTTCCCATTACGAGTAAGGGGAAAATGGTCGGTGTCATCAATGTTCAGCATAAGCGGTCAAAGCGGTATGCTGAAGAAACGCTTGCGCTCTTGCTGACCATTGCCAATCAAGTCGGCGCGGCCATTGACAATGCCAGATTGTATGATGATATGCGGCAAAAAGCGCGGCGACTTGAAACCCTTTCTCAAGTATCGGAAACAGTGGCCTCCAATCGACTGATAGAGGATGTGCTGCAATTGATTGTCACCATGACGGCTCAGCTGATGAATTCAAAAATTTGCTCGATCATGCTCGTCGACCAGGCTTCTGGGGAACTTCGTATTGCAGCCACTCAAAGCCTGAGTGAGGCGTACCGTCGGAAGCCACCGTTGAAGGTTGGGCAGAGCATGAGCGGCCGCGCGGTGCAGGATCAACATCCGGTGTATGTCCAGGATGTGAAGGCAGAAGATGGGTATTTTTATCGGGATTTGGCAAAGCAGGAAGGGTTGCATTCTTTATTATCCATTCCCATGCTCATGAAAGAAAATCCGATTGGGGTGATTAATGTCTACACTTCCAGTTATCATGCGTTTTCAGATGAAGAGATTACCACACTTCAAGCCATTGCGAATCAATCCGCCGTCGCCATTGAGCACACTCGGCTTATGGAAAAATCGTTTGAAATGCAAGAGGCTCTGGAAGTGCGAAAATTGGTAGAGCGTGCTAAAGGGTTTTTAATGTCGTCTAGGGGATTGTCAGAGCCTGAAGCATTTCGCCTTATGCAGCGTCAAAGCATGAATCTTCGAAAATCCATGAGAGAAATTGCCGATGCGATTATTCTCGCGGAGGAACTACAACGGGCGACTCAATAAGCATCTCTAGGATGGTTTATTCTTGAAATAGGAATTTGATGAGAGGTTCTTTGAACGGATTCTCCAATGCTTGTATAATACCGTGAAGGGCGACAACGACGTCTTCCCGTATATGTTTGTTCAAAGGACAATGGCGTCCTCGGTTCCGGTGGGACAGAGGACGTTTTTTTTATGATGATGCTTCGATTAGCGATGGTGCAGATGAATGCGGTGGTTGGGGATCTAGAGGGGAATACCCGCACCATTTGCGGATGGATTCGAGAGGCGAGGAAAGCCAAAGCCGATGTGGTTGTCTTTCCGGAGTTGGCCGTGTGTGGATATCCTCCGG
Source organism: Nitrospirales bacterium (assembly GCA_021604105.1). Lineage (GTDB taxonomy): Bacteria > Nitrospirota > Nitrospiria > Nitrospirales > UBA8639 > Nitrospira_E. The sequence goes on from BQIW01000012.1 coordinate 28,152, forward strand.
AAGATCTGCTCCTCATGCCGAAGTTTCTTTTCGATATTAGTCGGATGCGGGATCGAATAACCAAAGTCACGACGGGGATTATGGCCGTAGTGGGAAGCGTGATTGAATCTGATCATGCTTCCCAAGATCTCCCCTGGAATCGCAGGCAGGATCGAAGGAAGCCGTTGAATGCGGCGTGGGTCCTGGTCAATGGTCAGGTAAAAAGATCATATGCCAAATGCAAGCTCCCCAACTATGGGGTGTTTGATGAAGAACGGTATTTTCAACCGGGACGAACCAGTCCGGTCTACTGCCTAGGCCCGTTACGAATCGGAATCAATATTTGTGAAGACATATGGTTTGCTGATGGTCCGGCCAGCCGGCAAGCCGTATATGGGGGTGCTCAACTGGTTCTCAACATGAATGCCTCCCCTTATCACGTCGGGAAAACTCACAATCGTGAACACATGTTAGCCCTTCGGGCAAAGGCTAACAATGTCATAGTCAGTTATACCAACATGGTCGGAGGGCAGGATGAATTGGTCTTTGATGGGAATAGTCTCGTCATGGATTCCACGGGTGTGGTTCTTGCGCGAGCAAAAGCCTTTGAGGAAGATCTCTTGCTGACCGATCTTCAGATTCCTTCAACACAAAATGGTAAATCGAAGAGGCCGGGAAACGCATCTGAAGTTGATGGTGATCATGTTCGGATTCCGATGATCCGCATGGGGTGGACACCGAGGTGGCCGAAGTCTGGAGCTCCAGGTATCAGAAGAGTCACACCGGGCATAGGTGAGTTAGAGGAGATATACCGGGCACTTGTGCTAGGCGTGAAAGATTATGTGAGGAAGAATGCCTTCTCAAGGGTTCTTGTCGGTATCAGCGGAGGGATCGATTCGGCTTTGACTGCCGTGATTGCCCGAGATGCCTTAAGCGGGTCCAATGTGATGGGTGTAATGATGCCATCTCCCTATACCTCTAGGGAAAGTCGTGAGGATGCTCGTCAACTAGGGAGAAAATTAGGAATCGAGATGCGGCATCTTTCAATAACGAGGGTGTTTAAAGCTTTGCTTCAGGTGTTAGGCAAGTCATTTCAGGGTTGTCAGCCTGATACGACCGAGGAAAATCTGCAAGCTCGCATCCGGGGGACACTGCTGATGGCTCTTTCCAATAAGTTCGGGTATTTAGTCCTGACTACGGGAAACAAAAGCGAAATGAGTGTGGGCTATGCCACCCTTTACGGGGATATGGCTGGTGGGTTTGCCGTTATCAAAGACATTCCCAAAACAAAGGTGTATCAGCTTTCTCGATGGCGAAGTGATTATAGAGGCCCTGATTTCGATCGAGTGATTATTCCTGAAAGAATTCAGATGCGTGCTCCTTCCGCTGAGTTGAGGCCCGATCAGATGGATCAGGATACTCTCCCTCCCTATTCGGTATTAGATGCCATTCTAGAAGCTTATGTTGAGGACAATGAGTCAATGGGCAGTATTGTGAAAATGGGCTATGATTCTCATGTTGTTCGAACGGTTTTGGGAATGGTGGATCGGAGCGAATACAAGCGTCGGCAAGCGCCGGTAGGTATTAAAATTACCCCGAGAGCGTTAGGAAAAGATCGGCGCATGCCTATTACGAACCGATATTTTTCGGGAGCGTAACCTGAATGTGCAATATGGTCAGGATTGGCGGGAGTCGTCCTCGATGAGTGAAGGCGTTTCATTGCCCCCTACCGGTTTGACGGAACAGAAGGACTCCTCTCTGGGCCTTCATATTCTCCAGTCCCAGCGTGAGGTTCTTCGACAACGCTTATTTGAAGGGGCGACCGGCAGTGAGATCACCCAGGCTTTTTCGGATTTTATGGATGCTTTACTGATCGCGCGGTTTCGGGAGGTCATTCAGCAAGGCAATGCAGGTGTGCGAGCTGGATGGCCGCAGTGTTGCTTGGTAGCCATGGGAGGGTATGGGCGGCGGGAGTTAGCTCCATATTCCGACATCGATGTGATGATTCTCACTCAGGGCAATCAAAGAGAGGCCGCTGAGGCACTTTCTACCGGAGTCTTTCACCGGCTTTGGGATCTTGGGTTTCAAGTTGGGCATAGTGTGCGGACCCTCACAGAATGTCTGACGATTGCAGAGGCCGATCTGGCTGCCTGTACCTCACTGATGGAATCACGATTTCTCATTGGCAGTGCTCCAGTGTTTCAGGAATTTCACCGAAAATTCGAACGGCGGATTATCAAAAAACGGGCGCAACGGTTTGTCCTGGATAAAATTCAAGAGCGCGAGAGAGAGTATGCCAAATTTGGTGAGACGGTCTTTATGCTGGAACCGAATATTAAAAAAAGTAAAGGTGGGCTCCGGGATTTGCATTTGCTGCAATGGGTTGGCCAGGCTCGATATGGAGTAGGGACGATTCAAGAACTCTCGAATCGGGGAATAATAGCTATTCAGGATTATCAGGTTCTGCAAGAAGCGCAGGAATTTCTTTGGCGAGTTCGGTGTTTTTTACATTTTGAAGCGGGGCGGGCTCAAGATATCCTCACATTCGACGATCAGGTTCGGCTCTCTGCACTTTGGGGATTTGTGGATCACTCTCATTTGTTGGCTGTTGAGCAATTTATGCAGGTGTATTTCCGTCATACGACGGGGTTGTTTGACCGCGGGCGGCGATTCCTTGATCAAGCCAGAAAGGAATCCTGGTTGGATCGGATCCGCCAATGGTGGCCTCCTCCGTTAATCGAGGGACACTTCCGAATTCTGGAAAACCGACTGACAATTCAGACGGATAAGCTGCTTGAGGTAATGGAAAGCCCCATGTTGCTCCTGAGGTTATTTGTGATTTCTCATCGTCAAGCCGTCCCTATCGATTCACGTATTCTCGATGAATTGTCTCAGCACATGAGAACCTTACCCAATGAGGAGTTTCATACTAAGCCGGTGAGTGGACTTTTTCGATACATTCTGTCAAGCCCCGGTCGAATAGCTCAAAATCTTGAGGCCATGCATCAGGCCGGTCTTCTGGAAAAACTTGTGCCGGCTTTCTCTCGGGTACGTGGCCTCATGCAGTTCAATCAATATCATAAATACACCGTCGATGAGCATAGTCTGCTCGCAGTGAGGGAAGCCGAACGGCTTCAAACTCATCAAGGGATCATAGGGGATGTCTACCGAAACATCCCTGATAAAGACATTTTGCATTTGGCGTTGTTGCTGCACGATTTAGGCAAAGGGCGTCCTGGAGATCATAGTGAAGTGGGTCAGGAGATTGCTCACTTAACGGCCGATCGGTTGGGTTTAGCTGAGAAGGAACGGCAGACTCTCGCTTTCCTGGTTCGCCATCATTTAAAGATGTCTCATACGGCTTTTCGTCGAGATCTCAACGATCCCAAAACAATTGTCACGTTTGCCCGGTTGGTGAAAACGGTCGGGATGCTTCAAAAGCTGTTTATCCTGACTATTGCAGATATATCAGCGGTGGGACCTGAGGTGATGACGAAATGGAAAGGGTCCTTATTAGGCGAGCTGTATTCCCTGACCTACGCAGAGCTCGCCGGGGATGAAGGTCCATCGTATTCCGGTGATGGGAGTCAGAATGTTTCGACCGAAGCGCGAGACAGCCTTATCAAGATTTTAAGGTCCTATCGAAGCGAGGAAAATTCTCCTGAACCCGACTGGGCGGAATGGGTGAATGCCAATCTTCAACAACTTCCCAGCCGGTACGTTCAGTCGACACCGGTAGATCAAATGGCGGCGTATCTCTTAGCCATTCGCTCTCTCCCTGTAAAGCCGACTCATGTGGAGGCCAGATTTAATCAGGCAGCAGGTGTTTCGGAGTATGTCCTGATCACCCGTGAACAGACCAAACCGGGTGTTTTTATGCAAATGGCCGGTGTGTTAGCCGCCATGGGTTTGCAGGTATTGGAAGCACAAATTATGACACTGAAGGATGGCACGGTGTGGGATGTGTTTTCGGTTCATGATTCAGATTTTGAGGGACCGCCATCTGCCGTGCGCCTAGAGGAGGTGGCAAAGGAAATTCATGAGGTCGTGGAGGGAAGACAATCAGTTCACCAATTGGTCAAGCGACGACGGCGCATGGCCTTTGGTCGTCCCTTTCCTACAGGCCGGCATCCCACCGAAGTCCATATTGATCATGGGGTCTCGGATTCCTTTACAGTGATTGACGTGTTTGCCGATGACAAGCAAGGGTTGCTCTTTGTGATCGCGAAAACGCTGGTGCAATTGAATCTCTCAATTCATATGGCAAGAATCGGGACCAGGTTAGATCAGGTGGCCGATGTCTTTTATGTGAGCAATTCTGAGGGAGAAAAAATTCTTTCCGGTGAAGACTGTGAGCAAATTCAACAGACTCTTCACGCCGCTGTTGATCAATTTCTGGATGAATAATTTATTAGGTTGTTTCTGCGTATTTGTACCATTATACCGGCGTGGTGAGTTGTGGGAGATGGCATTGGCTTGGACGAGGGTATTTCAGCCGAAAGCCAGTCTTTGGCCATTGCGCATTGTCCCACGGCATCGAAAATTTAAATGCACAGGAGAGGGTTTCGGAAATACCCTGATTGTCAGGGTTGGATTTGAATGATTGACGGCATTGCCTGCCATCCCTCCTTAAGTTCACCCGGTTGGGCATCAGATTTAGCCCAAACAGCTGAGGGGTGCCAATGTTATTCCACGGGAACGTTTGGGGATATAACCAATAAATGAAAAAAGTCGTGGCTAGGTATTGGCCCATTCCGTAAGCGTGCAAGAGTCCGCTGTGGCTCAATGGTTGCGATGCCCTCACCCTCTATTCAATAACCTACTTTCGTCAAATAAAGCATTAGCCGATCTTTTGGAGGGGGTGAGCCTGCCGATGGCCTCTGGTTTTGACTGATTCCCTGAGGACGGCTAGGGCCTGGGAAGTAATAGCAGATCCGCAATTCGTACAGCACCAAAAGGCTCCGGTTGGCGCAAGTGTACTGTTCTGGCATTGAGGACAACGTTGGAATGACATTGTTGATTCCTTTCCTAAGGTGATTTGGTTAAAAGCCAGCATCAAAGAAAGTAGGGAGCCCAGGAGTGCGGATGGGCTCCCCACTAGTTAGGAGAAGGGAAGAGCCCTCTCCCGGATAGGCTGACAGTTTGGTTTGTGAAGACTTCCAGGTTAAAAAATACTGATGCTGTCTCATATAAACGTGTTTGGGTAGTTCTGCCATTTGTCCGTCCTCATCCATGATCTTCCACGAGGCTGTGAGTGTATCCCGATATCACCTCCGAAATTTTGGAGGATGGTTGAAGATTGACAAGCAAGGGAGAGGTTTTGGACTGGGGAGTTGAGAAAATCATTCTACCCGTGCTGGTTTGCATGAACCGGGTTACCACCACTTCAATCGCTTGCCCGACCAGAGTGGCACCGTGGTCGACGACCACCATCGTGCCATCATCAAGATGCGCAATCCCCTGCTCTTGCCCCTGCCCCTCTTTGTGAATGAAGACGCGTATGGTTTCTCCAGGCAATACCAAGGGGCGTAATTGGTATGTTAACTCATTCACGTTGAGAGATGGCACACCTTGAAGCGCTGCGACTTTTGCCAGATTCCAATCATTGGTTACGATCTTGGCTTCACGGTTTTTGGCTATGGCGATCAGTTGATGGTCAACTTCTGATATATCGGGTTCCCAATCCTCGATTACCACCACTTCTGTACCTGGAAGCTGCTGTAGTTGGGATAAAATATCCAGGCCACGCTTCCCCTTGGTTCGTTTGGAGAGGTGCGCTGAGTCCGCTAATGTCTGGAGTTCATGCAAAATAATTTTGGGAACGATGAAAGGACCCTCCAGGAAGCCTGTGGTGCAGAGTGGCAATATTCGGCCATCGATTATGGCGCTGGAATCCACCAATTTTTGAACGGTTTTCGATGGAGGGAGGGAAGTGTGGGGAGAGGAATCTGTTGGTAATTCCGCGACTGAGGTCGGCGACAGTGTCTTGGAGATGTGAATGCCGACCATCAGCCCTATATAGGGACAGAGAAGAAACGCAGGCAACCCGATCCAGGGGGTAAGAGAAGAGATCTGGAGCAGCCCCGTCCCCATTCCCATGATCAAGACAAAACCGATCCCCGCCAAGGCAACGATGAGGCCAAGACTACCTCCAATCAAGGTAGAGCGGTGGCATGCCGTCAAAAGTCGTTCTACCCACAGAGCCAGGCAACCGATTGCCAAACCTGTGACTCCCCACAGAACAAGGTCTGGAATGGCCTCTGTCCATTGAGAAGGAGCCTGTGCAAGACCGGCATACATCCCCACGAATAGACATAAGAAGAGATACAGCCATTGGTGAATGGAAAGAAATAGCGTTTTTGAAACGGGGGATAACGCGGAGGCTGGCGCAATCATAGAGTTTCTCCTTCAAAGGTTGCTACAGAATTCGATTGATGGAGGAGGAGTTTCAGCCTGTTGGAGCCTCAAATGATGAAGATTGTGGCAGAAAGTGGTCGTTGGTTAGCCCCGATTGGAGACCACCTGCAGATCTTCGACAAAAATCACTTTCTGCAACCTCTAGCACTGTAGTGATGCCTCGGAGGTTCAGATCATGGAACAGGCGAAATTGCAGGCAGCAGCGTTGGTCAAAAAATAAGGTTTCGCATCGATGGGGCGGTAAGGAGGCTGAGAGATGCAGGGTACGTCCCAAACGATTGAGGTGATCAGTCAAAAATGGAAGACCAAAGTCCTGAGGAGGGCGACTCCAGGGATTTTCAAGAAAGGCATTATCCGGTCCTAAGACCGCGAGCACGATCCCTCCTGCCTGAAACCTGTTGACCTGTTGTTCTAGCAACCAGGCATCCTTTTCAGCAAAGGCAGGTAGGCAGCACAGCACAAATTGGGTCCCTTGAAACGCTGTCAGGGGAAGGTATTGCCATCTGCCCTTAAGCAGACATGGGGTTTTCCACATTGGTGCGCGTGTTCCGATCTTCATGGTGTTCCCTCCTTGGTATTCAGTAAGCATCTTTTGGGTCTGAGCAATTCAGATATTGGCAATGTTGTGTCCCGACGTTTGGGAGCATTCGGGTTGGAGTGCCTAGATTTTGCTTGTTGATATTCATGATTTTGATATCCATTATCATTTTCATTTATGATATACAAAATAGGAAATAATTGTCAATAATGCTGATCCTCATATGAAAAAGAATCAATTTAATCGGTAAAACAAGGCCGGTGAAAATAGGTGAATGAATCACTGAATAATTAAAAGGGATAGCGGGACTGGATGCGGCGCGACTTTATAGAAGATCGATGAATAAGACTTCCACTTATAGTCAGGTTTTCAAGGCAAGTGGTTGCAGCTGTGTCCTCCCTCCAAACAGTTTCCAATTTCCTGCACAGGTATTTTTCTCCTTTTTCGCATATTTCATATGTTGAAATTAGGCTTGGCAATATCCAACCCACTCTTTGCAGGTAACACCATGTGGCAGGATCACTGCGGGCCGGGATGGCTGATCGCTCATGTCCGTTTCATATTGAGGATTGGGAGGGTATAAAGTTGAGAATGTGAGAACCTTCCGATGACCCAGCAGTTAGTTTCATGAAAGAATCCTGCTTACGATATTGGGGTAGGCAAGGGAGCGCCTCCCCTGATTTTTCCCGCGCCACGGGTTACCCATTGACTGATCAGACCATGATTGCGAAAAACCTTCCTCCTTTTTGTGGTTCGTTTGGTTTCGACATGGCGTTTGATCGTGTTTGCAACCGCCAATGGTAAAAATTTCAACAGCAGATTTTCGCAGGTCGGCTTGAGATGGTGGAATGCTGACACGTTACTGGGCCGTGCCTTTTGAGCCATCTACCGACCTGTTTGGTTGAGAGGATTGCCAATCCATACAGGAATCGGCCGGGCAAAGGGGACGCATTGATTCTGGTCATATCTACAATCAAGATCCGGTTGAAATATTGTCACAGACCTGCCGCCACCTTTTCCCCCTTCTTCAATCCATTCCAAATGGTCATATTGCCTTATGAGCAGTATGCTTCTAGGCCATGCCCAAAAGAAAAAAAGCGGTTTGTGGTATCTGGTATGGCCATGTAGATCAATGTAAGTCGGAACTGGTTTTGATGAATGTGAATGAAAGGCCATGGTCTGATGTTGAGTTCTCCTTTCATTGAAGTTGATATCGAGTTTCACTTATAAGTATTATAAACTAGTAATTTATATTGACGTAAGTGGGAGAAGAAGGAGATAATATTCAAACTAGCGACTGTTGCATAACGTGACAGTGAGGCCCACAGAGGTCCCGCCTCTTATACGTCTTATTATTTTCAATTAAAGGGAGGTGAGCGATGAAAGCAAAAAAGGGGGTTGTGGATTTTCTGAATCAAATTTTAACGGAGGAACTGACGGTTATTAACCAATATTTCCTCCATGCTAAAATGTGTGCCAATTGGGGGTATGAACGGTTGGAGAAAAAAATACGGGAACGAAGTTTTAGTGAGATGAAAGATGCCGACAAAATCATTGAACATATTCTGTATCTTGAAGGCGTGCCCAACGTTCAGCGTCTGGGGACGGTGAAAATCGGCGAGACCGTTCCCGAGCAGTTGAAGTTGGATTTAAAGAAAGAACAAGAGATGGTCACCCTCCTGACTGAGGCCATCCAACATTGTTCAAAGGTTGGAGACTTCACGACGCGGCATCTGTTCGAAGATATGGTGGCAGATGAAGACGAACATATTGACTGGATTGAAACTCAGCAGGAAACAATTAAGCAGGTTGGCCTCGAGAATTATTTGAGCGAACAAATCAAGAATGAGTCGTAAGATGCCAATCATGAGATGTCGGGCGAACAAGTGGGGAATGTTCCCATTTGTCCACGGCCCTTTCTCATCAATAAGGAGAGGATCATGAAGGCCAAAGAGGGAGTTCTGGAATTTCTCAATAACATTCTAACGGCCGAGTTGACCGCTGCACATCAATATATTGCGAATGCGGCCATGTGCGGCAATTGGGGATATGATCGGTTGCACCATACGATCCAGGAGCGTGCGTTAGAGGAAGTGACTCATGCGGGAGGCATTGTTGAGCATATCCTCTACTTAGAAGGAAAGCCGGACATGCAGCGGTTAGGAACGGTCAATGTTGGCCAAACGGTTTTGGATCAGTTTAAGAGTGATTTGAAACTTGAAATGGCTGATTTGCAACTTCTGCGCGAGGCCATTGGTCATTGCGATAAGGTTGGAGATTATACGACCCGGCACAAGCTGGAAGAGATGAGTGTGGATACCGATGAACACATTGACTGGCTGGAAACTCAAATGGAAACAATCAGGCAAGTTGGTCTCGAAAATTACCTAAGCGAGCAGATTAAAAAAGACGGCTGAAGTGAAAAGTGGGAAGGTTGGAGTAAGAAATACGGAATGAGAAAAAACAGAGGGTTGCCCTGACTTCTCTTCGGGTTCTCACTCTTTTTTTTCTTCTCACCTCTGCATCTAGGTGGGGCGAAGTGCCTGTAACAAACAGACACCTCGCCCTTAAGGGAGGGAGCAATCTTCTTTGCCTCTCTCATACGTCAACCGGCACTTTTCCTTCTGAGTGATATGAAAATATTTCCCAACCGAGAACCTTCATTCTCTTCGTCCTCGCCGAAAATCCGTTGACAAACTCTGCCTGGAGGATATCTTCGCTTTTCTGTCGCATGGGACATGGAATGAAACAGACATCTCTTCGTCCTCATGCTCCGGGACGTTGCAGTAAAGTACATATGGATCTTGGCAGAAAAGAACCTTTGTTTTCCTGACGTTGTCATCAGAAAATTCCTCTCCTTCTTCCATTAACTTCACGGGTACATGTCCGTCGTGACCGATGTGACCTGTGACAGGTCCTGTATGAACGTTCTCCTGTATCTGGAAAGGTGGCCGGAATCAGGTCAGTACGGAGGAACACCAATTCATGCAGTATCGTTCCGGCATGCACCGCTTGAAAGGTGATCCAGTCTGCGTTGGCCGTTGTGTGGTTGGGACGCACAGTGAAATCTTGGAGTATGACGTCCATCCGTGATTTTGTATGAGTGGATTGAAAAAGGATTGGTTGGCCACATCCAAAAATGTCCAGGTCAACGGCAAGGGGAATAAACCTGCGGCCCCTCATGTATGAAATCTTGTGTTCCGGTATGTCATCGCTGGAGATGTTCTTTTGATCCTTCCAGATTATGGGTCATCAAGTACGTTTTCTGGATTGTACTTGATGGATGCCGAATGTGTTCCTCAATGACAGATGGTGGTTTCTGCGTCAATGAGGCCGGGTGCCTTTCGAACCCCGGCGGTGTCTGATACGTGAGCGGCCATTCTGGCCAATTGCATGGCATAGGTGAGGAACTCTTCTTTCTCGAAATGAAGGGTGATCGACCCATAGGTGAGATGAATACGACTACAATCACAGACGTTCAGCTTGAGTTGTTGATTTGATGACATAGGTGTCTCCTGAGTGGTGTGAGGTTGATTTGTGAGGGAGTATTAGCAAAGGGTTGGGTTCAAATCCTGTTCAGCAAACATGAAATTGGCGGGGACAGGATTATCGATTCGTTCTTGAGTCGGCTGAGTCGAAAAGTCCTGACATTGTTTCAATAGTCCCAAAAGAAGAGTCATGCCATGCCAGTTGAACAAATGGCTCAGTCGGTCTCTGATTACTCCCTCCGGGTCGAAGATGAAGGTTTGGCATTGGTTTAAGCGAGGTTCCCTCCATACGCCCAAGGCTCGACCTAAGCGGTGTGTGGAGTCAGTTAACAAAGGGATGGAAAGAATTTTGGTTGTGGGGTGGTGTGCACCGACCAACGAATGAGCGGGGTGTTGCATCCCCAACAGGAGGGCGCCCTGTTTTTGGACGGTTCTCCGAAACTGATTGAGAAACACGGCATCGCAAAATTCAAGTTGGGGAAGGCAACATAATATGCCCCATCGTCCCTCCAGGCTCGCGAGATCCAAATCGATCATATTTCCCTTCAGCAGGGCAGGAACTCTCATGTGTGGCAAAGTGGAATGTCCTATGTTCATGGGGATAGCCTCCATTGGTTATGTCCTCCGGCTAAAAAGAAAGGTTGGCGCTCCGGAGGAGAAAAAGAGGCCCAACCTTTTTGGGCGGGTATGGGGTAGCACGCCCTTGAATAGTGTTCGTGTTTAAAGATTTGATGTGTTTGTGACTTCAAATATAATGATAATGAAATTCATTTGTATTTTCAAGATAAAATTAAAAAAATATGTTGACCATTGCCGATTCATGGTTTTTGGTGACTTTTTGTTCACGGTTGTCCGGGTAGTGGGAGCGATACAAGCTTCTTGCAAGAGGAAGTCGTCAAAAAAACAAGCCCACGGGGAATGTCTCCCCGTGGGCTTAATGATGTGCGATTTCGTTCAGTTGTTAGAAATCGGTGAGTACGTTTTTCCTTGAGACGCGATGTCCCTTGTTTACTCGTAGTCTTCGTTTAACGATCGTAGGAATGCCGTTAAGGCCGGAATGTCTTCTTGAATTAAGGCAATGTTTTTCATTTCGGAATCCCCATTGCGAAGCATTCCCTTTCGCGCTAAATCCGAATTGATAATATACCCTTGAATCACATCTTTAAGAGTATCGGCGATACCGGCGTGACTATAGGGAGCTGAATGACTCAAATCCCGGAGGTCGGGAGTTTTGAATGCGCCAATAGCTCTCGGGAGGAGTCGATCCGGTCGACAGGCTTGGAAGCCACGAAATACCCCAAAGTGTTCATTGAGGGCGTCCTCGCAGAGAATTGACCAAATGGGTAGCTGGGATTCGGGGAAATCAGGATTCCAGAAAATGTTCCAAATTCCCAGATCGGTCCATTGGGCGTTGTCCGTCGAGGGAATAGCGCGGAATGGTTCTTGAGCATGAGGATGCTTTCCTGTGGCAGGCAGGTAGGCTTCGATATGACTATTTCGTTGATACAATGCGGGTATTTCCAGCATGGAAAACGATTCGGGGCCGTGAATGCGTTCATACTCCATTTGGGCGATTCCCGTGTTGTGAAAACGGAAGTCGGTAAAATTTGGTGGCGTATGACAGGCAATGCAATTCCCAATTCCTCCCTTGGCTTGGTCACTGGGCCGAATGTGATGGCCTTTATGGCGATCCTTGTGTCGACCCGGTTGGGTGAAAAAGATTTTCAGCCCTGCTAATTCTTCAGGCCCAAAAGTGAACGGTTGGTCATGGAATTGAAATTGGCCGTCTGCCGTATGGGGATTCTTCTCAACGAATTGCAGAGTCGGGCCATCGGTAGAAGAGGACGAGGGCCATCGGGAGTAATCGTCCGGATCGTATGATTCGAGAAATCGAATCTGTTTGAGCAATCGACGGGTATATGACCTGGGAGATTCCCACTTATCAGGTTGACGGGGCAAATCGTTGATTTCAAGAAAGACGTCATAGGGAGAAAGATTGAAACTTCCATCCTCGTCTTGTGAGAAGAGGAGTTGGTCCGTATAGGCGGCGATGAGTTGTGAAACGGCCTGGACAAGTTCCCGGTCGGTGGCTTGAGAAACCTCTACACGAAATTCTTCAGGAATCAGAAATTCTTGAGGAATAGATGGATCGGTTCCGGTGAACATGACTCCATAGGACAGCCCGCCAAACTCCTGCGCCAGATCTCCGGTTCCCGAGTCTTCTCGAATAATTCTGGCAATATGTGAGATGGCAGCTTCCTGTTCGTCGGGAAGCCATCCAAAGTTCCGTCCGGTGAGTGTGCCTTTAACCAAATCTACCATCGTCGGGAACTCAGCATCGGCATGAAGAAAAAACATTTGTCGAGGAAGAGCGGCATTAACGAGCGGTGGCGCGTTTCGGACCGCGGTGAGTTTTCCATCTTCCCGGGCTGGAATAGGACTCCGTCGTGCAAAATCCGAATAGGTATTCATTCCGTAGTTCGGAATATCGAGAAGTTCGTCTACAAAGTGGCAACTCCGGCAGTTTATCGATTGACCGGCAAACGGGCCATCGGCAAATTGATCGGGTGGGAGTTTGGCATTCGCCACGTTGTCGAGGGCGGAATCACCTTGCGTCAAGGGATCATTTACATCGCCCCCGTCATCCAGAAAAATTTTAAATAATTGAGCAAATCGGGTTTCCAGAAACAATCGTTCACCGTTGGTGACTTCCGGAGGATCAGCCTCTTCGGCTTCCTGGGCGAACACCAGAGGTGCATTGACGAAAAAGGATAGAGTTGAGGTGAGGACGGCAATACAAAAGACCTGAGCGAAAGAGAAAAGAATAGATGTTTTGACGTTCACGGGGGCACCTCGCTTTAAAAAGAATGAATGAATGGTCGGAGAAATCCTCTTTGATCTCCCTTATGGATGAATGGTGAACGTAACCTCACACGTCATGTGTTGAGGCGGAGCGAGGCGAGGGGGACAGGAGGAGGCCCACCCCCTCGCCTACATGAGGATGAATGAAAGGGTATTCATCCTCGGGATATATGAAGAATCAGGGCATGGCGTTCCTTGATCACAAAAAAAGCCCATGAGCATGCACTGGCAGCTCATGGGCTCTGGACTCTAAAAGTCTCGGGCCTTAGGAATCTGGTGAGACGTACTTAGTCGTCAGACTCTGGCATGATCAGTTTCCCTATTTGACACCGCATTTCATTTATGGATATGACGAACATCATAAAAAGTCTGCGGTTGATTCGAAGATCCTCAGGTAATACGTTAAGGTACACTCGGACAACATCCGGGAATTAAGTTAATGCAAAGGTCGGAATTTATGGCTTTTGAGCCAAAAACCAGCCTTTGCTGTTCATGCATTTCGCCAAGGCCTCATCAGTTATTCCTTTGCTGAATGGGTTCAATGAGGTCTCGGAATGAACGTCATCGATGAGGATGCCACGACATGAGCGCAGATCCTGCTCGAATTCCTTCTCACCGGCGTCTGGCTTTGCCCAATACAAATCTGAAGCACAGGCAGAAAGAAAGACGGAAAAAAGGCTGATACCTACCCATGCCCCATAGCCATGGTGAGGAGGCCTTGACCTGGCCGATGTGCGATGTGGCCGATGAGCCTGCCCCTTTCTCATGAAAGCCTGGTCGTCTGAATCGATTGAGTGAGGAGGGTCGTGTCGCATTCCATTCAAAAGATCACGCATTCATTTCAAGCCAACCGGGTGGTCGAAGTGACCCGAGTTTCGGCATGGGTCCGGGCACAGAATGTTCTTCAAACTGGAGAAAGGACATAAGTTAATCATCCGAATCTGGCATCATAAAGGCGGATTTTTGCCACCACATTTCATACATGGGTATGACGAACATGATGAGAAATCCTACGACCATCAGGATGTCTCCGGTCAACATGGTAATGGTAAAGATTGGGGATACATACGCAATCAGCCAAGGTGAAATCAAATCCAGGGTAACCCCGACAAAGGCCATCCATGTCGTAACCACTTTTAGTGTGGGGCTGACCATTGTGAGATAGAGCACATGCACCAAAATCATGAATGTGACCGGCATGGTAAACAGATGAAAATGTGTGGTCTCGGCCAGTTGACCAAACGGCATTGGTTCACCAAATGTCGCATCAGACCCACGGTAATGTTCGGCAAGACCTTTGAGACTTAATTCGGTCATGCTATGAGCCCAGAAGAAGGTGAATATAAATCCTGCAAGCATGAGCAGGAGAAACCAGGTATAGACTAAGCGGATATGGCGGTCGGTATCACGAAGCCGGAAGCGGGCATTAAAATTTCGCATTCCATTCTTGCAGTAGTTAGAACCCCAGCAGGGACTCCAAAAAGCTTTTGTCCGATCGGCTGGCGGTATTCATAGAGGAGCCGTGACTCTGGGTGTGTAAGTAGAGTTCATGGGCCAGGACCAGGGCGCGTTTAACCCCGGCACTCATGGACCGCACCGACATGGTGGCGCCGGAAATGTTGATGATATCCCGGTTAATCCGAATGGGGTCTTCAACTGTTTTTCCTTGGTATTGGTAATTGAATCGTTTTTTTCCCACTTCGCTTCCCCGTGATTCTCGGTATACCAATACTTCAACGTTGGTGACTTCTCCATTGGGGTCAACGCCTACCATGTAGGTCATCGCCTTATGCTTACCGATTGTATTTTGGATGAAGCCCCATCCATCAATTTGTCCATTGGTTTCTCCAATGAAGCATTCAAAGGTCGATTCCGGAAATTGCCATCCAATTCGTTCCTCAATGAGTCGCTTCTGATCCTGGGTGAGATTGATGACCTCCATGCGTATGGAATGGGATTCAGGAAATGTCAATTTTGCGGCTTCTTCCGGAGTCAGATAGACGTCTTCTTGAACCATTTCTTGGGGGGTGAGGTATCGGTTCAAATCCTGATCCCAAATTCGCTCCTCTTGGGCCTGGCCCAATGAGGTCAGGCCAATAAAAAGAAGTGTATTGAGGAGGGTAATCAGGATTCGATGAAACATCCTTCAGCCTCAAGTTTTTCGGTTAAGTTGTGTAAAATGTGATTGACGGCTTGTTGTGATGGTTCGACCGGATACCAATCATAAAGTCTGGCGCCCCCACGGAATCCCCAATGTTGCCGCCGTTCGGCAATTTGGAGTCGCACGGCATTAGAGTCGAGGGGCTTCAAGGTCAGGGTCAGTTGCGACCGTTCCTTGTCCCCCATGCCTTCCCGTTGGAAAAGACCATACTTGGCGCCTTCCACATATTCCACCCGCCACCCGGTTTCGATTACTCCGTTGGACTTGTCTTTCTTCGTTACGGGGTAGGCCCTGAGGGTTTCCAGGGAGGAATTCCATACGGAATCAATTGGGCAGGCCATGTATCGATCGACAATCAGGTCTTGACCGGAAAGGAAAGCGCAGCCCAGAAAAAACAGTGGGCATACAAAAATTGAGATCCCACGAATCAGGGAAGAAAAAGAAAGGGTCAACATAAAAACCAATATGAAAGAAAGATCGAGATGGATGAATTAAAAAACGAGAATGATTTTCGATTTATTTGAATATGATTCTCATTATGAGAAATAATGCCAAATTGTATCACCCGATGTTCAAGGCGGTCAACCGGTATGGTCTTTGAACTCTGATCTGATGTGGTCCATATATTTCGAGACTGGTTGAAAATAAAAAACAGAGAGAAAAGGCGTAGCCTTTTCTCTCTGTTTCCCTGTCCCCTTTATAGAGAACTCTTAGAAATACGTGGCCCAGGATGCCACAAACGCCGTATCGTGTATACGTTCATTCCCATCACGACCGACCGGAGTGTATTGGAAGTCGGCTTTAAAGACGGTATCCTCCGTGGGACGGAAGTTTAGGCCGAAGGTCCAGCGTTGCCATTCCCCCAATTTTCCGGCTTCGGTGTTGTCATTTAAGTCCTGTCCCAGATTCATTTGTTCCCAGCGGACTATAGCCGTGAAGGTAGAAACTTCCTGCTTGAAGTAGCTGGGGGCCATTCTGGTTAGCCATTCCGGAAGGAAATGGTAATTCCCTTGTAAATAATACCCCTGCATTCTGCGTGGATTGCCGTTCTGGGTTCCGTCTTGATTGATATTATTGTCCTTGACGTAAGCCCAGGCACTTTCTCCGATGAATTCAAAGGGGCCTCGTTGGAAGGTCCAATCCAGAGCCCAAATGGCCAATTGATTATCATCATTTGAGCCATAATTTCCATAAAATCCCGAACCACCGATTTCCACCCCCAAAACGGGGCTGAACGCGACACGTCCCATTAGGGATTTGCCGTTATTATTGTCAAAGTTGGTGTTGCTTGAGCGAGCCGAGCGTATTCCGTTGGTTTGGTTGATATTGGACGTGTTGTCAGGATTTCCGTTTCCTCCAAAGGCATTGGTGAATCCATTGGTGACGTAGAATTCATAATCCAGCTTTGAGAGAGAGGTGGGATAGAACGTGCCGTAAGCTCCAACGCCAGGTTGGTGAAGCGTTGTTGGGATGATCCGTTGGTTGACGAGTGGGCGTTCGGTGAGATCACGGAGTGGGGCGTCATGCAGGAGGTTGAATTTTCCAAGTGGAACGAGGATGATGCCCGCCCGCAAGTTAATGGGTTCTTGTAAGAGATAGTCGATGGTGGCAAATTCCACCTTAATGTCGTTGGTTCCATGCTCGAATTCAATTTCCGCCGCGAATTTCACGCGCTCACTGATGTCCCCGTATATGAAGGGTACCAACCGGTGTTGATCAAAATAGCTGTTTCCCTGATTGGCCCGGTTAAAGTACTCGATGTCCATGTAACCGCCGACGATGGCCTTGGGAGAAGAGACGAAGGGACGGGCATAGATCAGACCTCCTGACCCTTGCATGGAGGAATCGGCTTTTTGACGCTTCCCTTTAACCGTGCCAAGGTCCTGAAGGTTTTTCCCCGAATCGACTGGGTCCGGGGCGGTTCCTGGTTGGGCCATCGGTGGCCGGACTGCCTCTGGGGTCCCGCGCCCTTTCAGATAGTCTTGGACTGCTTGTCGAACCGCCTCCTGTTGAGCCGGCGTCAGTTCTTCTTCACCTGAGGCGGAGAAGGCCGGAGAAAACGAAAACACAGAGAGGCCCATAAGGACCCCGATTGTGAACTTCTTCATGAATGAATACCTCCTAATATATAGGATTGGGACGCGGAGGTCCTCAGGAAAGGAGTCGGGGACTCAGGGTCCTCAATGGAGGGAACGATATGATGATCTGTGAATCGGAACGCAACGCATTTTCAGGAGTACACTCAATTGAAGGGTCAACCCCGTCATTAGTCGCTCAATACGGTAAATGGAATGAAAACAAGACGCTTGCAGCGTTTGCATTTCAATTCCACTCCATCTTTTTTTAGGATGGCCATCAGCTGCCCGCAATGACAGCGCGCCTCTGTGGCAGTTGTACATGGAGAAGCTATAACTGTTTCCTGAGTCATCTTTGATGTTGAAAGTAATTATTATTAATTTTGAAATTGATAACTGTTCTTAACAGGGCTCTTAATACCGCATAGGTTTGGCTTGTGTCAAGAAGGTTCCGTTTTTTTCGTATATTTTAATGTGTGAGACTTTGAGAAACTAAAGCGGTATATAATGACTTGATGGCTATACGGACTGCTCTTGCTTGCTGTCTAGGGTTTTTAGGGCTTCTTGTTGGCATGAGTATGGGATGCGCGCATCAGCTTCCCTCTCACCCCTCTCAAGAAGACCTCACGGAGCCCCTTGTTTTCGGACACATTCACGTGTGGCAGGAAAAGCCGTCAGGAAGAATGTACCTCCCTGAATTAGCCTCACTTGAATTCAGCTCCAGGGATGGTCAACGGCGGTATCGTGTGGAAATCGAGGCGGCTTCCTCCTATTTTTTTCTGTCATTGAAGCCAGGGCAGTATCAGGTGAATCGAGTCGTCATTCAGGAAGGGGAGTTTCGATCCAGTGCGGAAGTTCCGTTAACTTTTGAGGTTCCTGATCGAGGAGTGGTGTATCTTGGCGGTTGGCGAATACAGGTTGATCCTCCGAATTATACAAGAGAGTTAGAGGTAACCATAGTCTCCGAATCCGTTGAAGCCATCGCGGAAATGATGGTTCGTTATCCATCTCTTTCTTCACATGTGGTCCTGTCCTCTCTGGCGGAACCTCCGTTATTACGGGCGCGATTGTTTGAAGTCACACCCTACCCCAGATTCCGATATTTCAATCGTCATAATTCCACATAAATTCTTTCAATCGGAACTCCAGCTGTTCTGAAATCAACGTGTGTGTTGAGGATAGGAGAGTAATCATGGGGCGAATGCAGAATATTCTTGGACTGTGCTTGTTCATGCTCTTCCTGGCGGGATGCCAGGGCACGCCTCATTTGGTGAAGCGCAGTCAGATGCTGATGGGAACCGTGGTGTTTGTCACCGCAGTTGGAGCAGATGAGATGATTGCGCAGGGAGCGGTCCAGGCGGGACTTGATGAAATCCGGCGGTTAGAAGAGTTGTTGAGCACCTGGATTCCAACCAGTGAGTTATCACAGGTGAATGCGGCGGCGGGACGGGAACCCATACAGGTGAGTCCGGAAACCTTTGAAGTCCTCACTCGATCCCTGGAGGTGGCGAAGCTTACCCACGGAGGGTTCAATATCGCCCTGGGTCCAGCGGTGAATGCATGGAATGTCAGCGGGGAAGGGCAGGTTCCCTCCCAGGAAGATCTGGAAGCGCTTCGCCCCCAGATGGAGTTATCGGACATGCAATTAGATGAAAACGCGCGCAGTGTGTGGTTGCGTCGTCCTGGGATGTCTATTGATGTTGGGGGGATCGGGAAAGGGTATGCGGCTGACCTCGCTGCCAGAGTGATGCAGAGATCAGGGGCGATAGCAGGCGTGGTCGCTTTGTCGGGGGATATTAAAACGTTCGGACGTATGCCGGATTCCCAACGCTTTGTTTTTGGAATCCAGCATCCCCGAAAGCGGCAGGGCGAAATCCTAGGGCGGATCGAGTTGGAGGATGAAGCCGTCTCCACAGCAGGAGATTATCAACGGTATTTTATGCAGGACGGGGTTCGCTTTCACCATATCCTTGATCCCAAGACCCTTCATCCCGCTCGAGGATGTCAAAGTGTCACAGTCATAGCCAAGGAGGGTGTGATGGCCGATGGGTTGGATACCGGCGTGTTTGTCATGGGTCCTGACAAAGGCATGGCCCTAATTGAGGCTTTGCCGGATGTTGAAGGGGTGATTGTCGATCAGGAAGGAGCGGTGGTTGTCTCATCCGGTCTCAAGAGTCGCTTCAGTCCTGAGCCGTAACAACGTGTTCAACCCCACTCAAAAAAAAGGAGGCATGAAGCCTCCTTTTTTATTAAGCAGAGAAGAGGGCTGCTTAGCTTTTTTTGTCCTTGGAATGGTGAGAATACCCGCCTGGATGACCTTTCGTCATCCCGCCCTTCTGGTGGGCATTGATGCGATCATGGACCGCTTTCATGCGAGAGCGTTGCTCGTCCGTTAATACGGCCTTGGCGTCGCGCCCGGCTTTGACTGATGCCAGGTACAGGCCGGCACGAATTTCATAAAGACTCTTCAGCTTCGATTCCACAGCACCCAAATCCCCTTGGTCATTCCGCAACAACTCGTGCAAGTCCAAGCTGGTCAGTTGCATGTCCGCTTTCATTTTAATTTTGTTTTTTTCAAAATTGGTTTTTATCGTCTGAAGTTTTGCCACCTGGTCTTCGGTAAGGGCCATGCCTTCTTTGAATTTCAAAATGTGTTCGATGAATTCAGAGGCACTTTGATGAGGACCATGTCCTGATTTGTGGGGGCTTCCTCCTTTGTCATAGCCTCCCGACATGCTTGCACCATGATGCGTGTACCCGTGGCTATAGGCTCCTGTTCCGTGGGGGGACGTGTTGTATCCGGAGGGGTGGTGCGCATCTCCTCCATAGCCCGTCGCTAAACCCATGGCGGGGAACCCCAGAATTAAGGATAAGACACCGGACCAAAGTGGAATCATTCGTTTGTGGTGGGATTTGCCTTTAATAGTCATGTGAACAGCCTCCTTTCGCGATAAAAAACCCTATGGTGTAAAAAATGAGAGGACAAGTCATGTGATCAGTGAGTTTCCTGAACCAATTCTCATTATACACAGGAATGCGGAAAATGTAGCGCGTGAGCCCCTATCTTATCTCAAAAATTCAAGAGGTTACACAACCCCACTGGGTTGAGACCCTGCTCGGAACTCAAGGAAGGCGGGTGCGCACGTGGGATGGAGTTTTTGGATCGGGAAGGGATCGAACCACAGTCCATTTGGGAAGCATCCGTTATCAAAAGGAAAAAGCTGTGGACAAAGGGGAAGGGGAAGCCGTCCGCATCAGGCATTTTTGCAGGTATTGCAGAGACCGTACAGTTCCAGCTTATGGGTCTGAATGGTAAAGCCGTTTTTTCTCGCCACTTCTTCTTGTAAGTTTTCGATTTGGCAATTTTGAAATTCGACTATTTTTCCGCAGGAGGTGCAAATGAGGTGATCATGATGACCCTTATGGGACACATTATCGAACTGCGTTTGTGAGCCGAAATGGCGTTCCTGGGCCAGGTCGGTTTCACAGAATAATTTGAGCGTGCGATAGATGGTGGCCAGGCCAATATGCGGGTCTTTTTTAGCGAGGATATGATATAACTGCTCGGCAGTGACATGCTCCATTTTGAGAAAGGTCGTCAGGATTAACTCGCGTTGACGAGTCAGTTTGAGGCTGTTTTTTTGGAGATGATGCTTGAGTGTTTCGAGTTCTTTGACCGGTTTAGCCATGGTGAAATCTTCCTTAAGATAAGAAGAAGATGGTTATTAAACCTCAATTATCCAAGGTAATCAAGAATTATTTTGTCGTTTTTGGTATTGGTGGAGAAATTTAGGGAGTACCTATGAGAAAACCCTCAGAAGTGACCGGTGACCGCGCTTTGCTGATTTATACGTTGCATTTGACCGAATCCATGGGACTGATGAGTGACGTGAAACTTCAACAATTATTATTCCTCTGTGAATTGCAAATGTTGGGGAAAGGATTGAAAGGGTTGCATTTTGAATTTGTCCGATTTCCCTATGGGGCCTTTAGCAAGGACGTGGATAACGATTTGCTCTTCTTGCGTAGAAAGGAACGGATAGAGAATTTTGATGTCACGGAACAGGCTGAGGGGGTTGTGGGCTTGGTTGAGAAGATCATGAAGGAACCCGAAGCCAATCAACAGGTCATGGAAATTATTCAGACGGTGGTTGAGAAATACGGGCCAATGGATACCAGCGCCATCATGAGTGCCGTGGAGGCCGTGGAATTAGGCCCGGCTGATAATCCTGAGCAAAAACTTGCTATCCGGGATATTTCCTTCCATACCATTATGCTGGTGCCCTCGCGGATTGAAGCGACCGAAGCTATCACGCTGTCACCTGCACAGGTAAAAACCTTAAATACGGCGATGGGGTATTAAGGCCCCATCGACATCCGGATGACGGTGTATCTGACTGTACAAATATTAAAGTGAAAGCGAGAATGAGAGGACCTGAGGCCGAACAGGGGTCCGGCCTCGGTCTTGTGAATTGAAAAATCCGGGATTACTTGGTAAGCGAGGCTTCTTCAGGAGAAGCTGTTGAGCCGACGGTAAAGGTATCCCTCAGTGCTTCCAGTCTGACCTTCCCCACGCCCTTCACTTTCCCCAGATCATCGAATGATTTAAAGGCGCCATGATCCTTTTTGTAGGCGAGGATGTTGTGGGCGATATCCTGTCCCACGCCTTTGACGGCTTCGAGTTGTTCAAGACTGGCAGTGTTAATGTCAATCTTGTTCACGGTAGCTTCTGCCCAGGACATGGGGAACAACAGGCCAACGGAAAGAACCAGAGCAAACATGAAGACCGAAACTTGTTGTGAATGAATCCTCACGGCACACACTCCTTTCAAAATGGTTGAAACGCCTCGTTGCTGTTCTTCCCTTTCATGGGGAGAAGGCCACGAATGAATGAGTGAGGCTAGGGAGTAGGACGATTGAAGGGCAATCTGTCGAAGGTGCTATCTTGGAAGTGTTAATAGCCCAATAAATGTGAAAATTTACTGAGGGGAAGACGGAGGAACGGTTGTCGGAAATTGATACAAGGTGCCGAATTTCTGTCTGAGGTCTTGAATGAAGGGTTCAGGAGTCAGGGCCTGCCCTGTGACGCGGATGAGTAAATCGGCTGCCGTGTACTGTCGTCCCCAACGATGCACCTTATCGTTCAGCCAGCCTTTCAAAGGAAGCAAGTTACCTTGGCTGATGGCCTGCTCGAGGTCCGGAAGATCCTTGTGTGCCTGCCGAAAGAGCATGGCCGCATACAGATTCCCCAGTGTGTACGTGGGGAAATAGCCAAAGGCCCCAAAGGACCAGTGCACGTCCTGCAGCACACCTTCTGCGTCGGAGGAAGGAGTAATCCCCAGGTAGTCCTGGATTTTAGCGTTCCAGATATCCGGCAGATCATCAACGTGCAAGCGGCCTTCAATGATCTCCAGCTCAATTTCAAATCGCACCATGATATGCAGGTTGTACGTCAGTTCATCGGCTTCGACCCGGATTAAAGACGGAGTCACCCGGTTGATCGCCAGGTAGAAATCTTCCGCACTGACTTTCCCCAACTGTGTCGGAAAAACCTCCTGAAGTTTCGGATAAAAATATTGCCAAAAGGCCCGTGATCGCCCCACGCAATTTTCCCATAATCGGGATTGGCTCTCATGAATACCCAGAGAAATGGCCTCCCCTAATGGTGTGCCATATTGCTGTGCAGGTAATCCTTGTTCGTACAGGCCATGCCCTCCTTCGTGAATACAGCTAAAGAGACAGGAGGGCAGATCCGTTTCGAAGACGCGCGTGGTCACCCGCACATCGGTTGGATGGAACGCCGTCGTAAACGGATGCTCCGACAAATCCAGGCGTCCGCGTTGAAAATCATAGCCCATGTGCTTAAGCACAAGCCGGCCAAAATCCATTTGTGGGGTTTGCTCATACGATTGCGTCAGGAGTTGGGTATTGGGTTGGACAGGGGACTGTCGAATGTGGTCCAGCAGGCGAATCAGCTCCGTCCGCAAGGTGGCAAAGAGTGGACGTAATTGAGCCACGGTCGATCCCGGTTCGTAGGTGTCGAGTAAGGCGTTATAGGGAGAATCCACGTAACCCAAATAGTCCGCCTCTTGTTGCTTCAGGTGCACGATTCGTTGCAGATTCGGCAAAAACCGTTGGAAGTCATTCGTCTTTCTGGCTTCCGCCCATACTTGTTGCGCTAAAGAGCATTCCCGCTCAAGCTGGTTGACGAAAGCCGACGGCAATTTTTTCGCACGGGAAAAGTCCCGCCAGGTCTCGCGAAGGAGAGCGTGTGAGGGTTCGTCCAAGGCAGACGCGTGCTGAGAATGAATCGTTCCGGTGGGGAGATCCACAAACGTTCCAAGCAGGGATTCCATCTCAGGTGAAACAAATTGGTCATGGGCCAGCGTTTGAAGAGTGGCCAGTTGTTCCGCGCGAACCGCTCCACCTCCTGGAGGCATATAGGTTTCCTGATCCCAGGAGAGCACGGCTGCGGCATCCTGCAGGTGATGGATCTGTCGCAAGGTCTGTTTCAGCGGGTCAAGCGCAGCGTCAGCGGACATGAGCGGTTCCCTCAAAGAGTGGTAAAGAGTTCAGGTGGATGACGGGGCCACTGTAAGTCAGCTCTTGAGAAATTGGCAAGAAGCATTCGCCGATGAGTGAAGAGAATGGACCAGGTGTGAAAGCCTGCCACGATTTGACGGAACACGCAAGCACATTCAAATGAGAGAGAGAGAAGAAGAGAAAAGACGAATTACCTTGCGGCAGGAGCATGGAGAGAAGGACAATGTGGGTCATTAAAGATCAATCGTGAGGCGATGAATGGACCGCAAAGGGGGTACAACATGAAATCCTTGGTGTTGCCGGATATTGAAGCCTATGCCGAAGCGCACTCCTTGCCGGAATCGGAGGTGTGTCGCCGACTTCGGGAGGAAACGTATCGAAGTATGGACTGCCCGCAGATGGTCGTCGGTCCATTGGAAGGCGCCTTTTTAAAGGTCATGGCGTTGAGTGTGGGAGCCAGGCGGGTGTTGGAAATCGGAACGTTTACCGGCTACAGCGCCCTCTGTATGGCGGAATGCCTACCGGATGATGGAACCGTCGTCACGTGCGATATCGATCCTGAATCCACAGACATGGCCAAGCGGTATTGGGGTCAGAGCCCTCATGGGACAAAGATCCATCTCCGACTCGGTCCCGCCCTGGAAACGTTGGCGACATTGACGGGAACATTTGACCTGATCTTCATCGATGCCGACAAAGCCAATTATGTGAATTATTTTCTTCAGGCATTACCGTTATTATCGGATCATGGCGTCATGCTCATTGATAATGTGTTGTGGAATGGGGATGTGCTGATACATCCTGCTCCGGATAGCCATACGGCGGCCATTCAGGAACTGAACCAAGTGGTGCATGCCGAGCCGAGGGTCTCAGCGGTGCTGCTGACCATTCGCGATGGGATTTTCTTGATCAAGTTGCGACCATCCCCCAACGCCAATGCTCGGACGGCGCAACAACAGGCACAGCAATAAGAACTTCCACAGCACCGGTTCTCGCCAACGTTCATGAGTCAATCCACCGGCCTTTTTTCGTCTCTTTCCGCCCATACGAATCGGGAGGAATATTCCGCATGCCCGGTCAGTTGATTCTATTATTCTTTAGAATTAGGCTATGGCCGGATTGGTGACAACCGTGCGGAAGGAAGAAAAGAGCGATGACAGAAGGGATGAGGCATGAAGCCACATGCGTTTGTCGCGATGCCGTTCGGCGTGAAGAAAGATCGCCAAGGCACCGAGATTGATTTCAATCGCGTCTATGCTGAATTGATCAAGCCTGCCCTTGAGGGGGTGGGCCTGAATGTTTTCCGTGCGGACAAAGAGGAACGCGCCGGTGACATCCGCACGGACATGTTCCAGGAACTTCTTATCGCCGACCTCGTGTTGGCCGACCTCACTATTGATAACCCCAACGTCTGGTACGAACTGGGCGTGCGCCATGCGCTGCGGGCGCGCGGGGTGGTCCTGGTCTGTGGCGGCCAAATGACGATGGCCTTCGATCTGTATACCGACCGCAAACTTCGATACAGCATCAAAAACAGTGGACCCGATCCGGCGACATTAGAGCAGGACCAGAAGAACCTTTCGGACATCGTCAAGGCCACCATGGAGTCGTGGCACGGGCGCAAGGTGAGTCCGGTCTATCAACTGATGCCCAACCTTCAGGAGCCGGACTGGAAGTCGTTGCGCATCGGGAATGTACGCGAATTCTGGGAACAGCATGAGGCATGGGAAAGCCGCGTCGAGGTCGCGCGTAAGACGGGATATATCGGCGATGTCCTGGTTCTGGCCGACGAAGCACCCATTGCCGCCTTTCGGTCGGAAGCATGGATCAAGGCCGGCGGCGCATTGCGAAAAGCCGAACACTTCGACTTTGCATTGGAACAGCTCGACCGTGGTCTGACCATCGATCCGCTTCATCTCATTGGTCTCCGTGAGCGGGGTATTTGCTTACAGCGACTGGCCTTGGCCAAAAACCCCGGCCATTCATTGGATCGGACGCGTGCCCACTACCGCAAGGTCTTGGATCTGTATCCACAGGATTCTGAGACCTGGGCATTGCTCGGCCGTGTCGACAAGGATGCCTGGATTGCCGCGTGGCGTCAGCCGGGCAAACTGCCAGAGCAGATGCGAGACGAAGCAGCCTATGAAGACGCTTTGTTGCGCGCGGCAATCGACAGTTATGCCAGAGCCTACCGCCGCAACCCCAGTCATTACTATTCCGGCATCAACGCCCTTACCTTGATGCATCTCTACCGTCATTTAACCGACGACACCCGCTATGACGGGGACCAATCCAGTATGGCCGGGGCTGTACGATTTGCCGCCGAATGTGAACCGGATGAGCAGCAGTGGTTCTGGTCCAAAGCGACGCTCGGCGATCTGGAAGTGTTGATCGGCACGCCGGAGACGACGAAGGCGGCTTATAAGGAAGCCATCGCCAGGAACGAGAAGGACTGGTTCGCGCTCAAATCCAGCTGCGCGCAATTGCAACTCCTCAAAGACCTGGATTTCCGTCAGGACACCGTCGGTGCAGGTCTGGCTACCTTCGACCGCGCATTACAGAAGCTGGAGAAACCGGATGACCGCTGGCGACCCCGGCAGGTGTTCCTCTTTAGTGGGCACATGATTGATGCACCGGGGAGACACCCCCCGCGTTTTCCTGCCGAGAAAGGGGCCGTGGCTGCCCAGAAAATCGCAGAGGTCTTGGAACAACTGGGCGCCGGCCCGGAAGATCTTGCACTCACGCAAGGTGCCTGTGGTGGAGACCTGCTGTTCACAGAGGCTTGTCAGCACCGCAAAGTGTTCGTCCAGTGGTTGCAGCCGTTCGATGAACCGGAGTTCATTCAGAAATCCGTCATCTGTAGAGGCGAAGGCTGGCGCACTCGATACCTGGGGGCAAAAGCCACACTCACACGGGGAGTGCGCTCCGCACCGGAACAACTCGGCCCACCTCCAAAAGGCGTGGACCCCTTTGAACGGTGCAATCTGTGGTTGCTCTACACCGCGCTGGCGTATGGCGTGGAAAAGGTACACTTCATCTGTTTGTGGGATGGCGGCGGAGGTGATGGGCCGGGCGGGACCGCGCACATGTATCAGGAAGTGAAGGGCAGAACAGGAAACGTCACCTGGATTGACAGCCGAAGTCTCTAGCGCACGTTTTTTGTGCAATGTGAATGTCGCAGAAACCAGCGAATCTGAAACCGCCCACTGAGAGATACCAAGACGCCGGAGATCACATGAATGAGCCATTGATCGCCCGAATACAATCTCCCGGCCCTAAGAAAATCCTGGCCTGTGACGGTGGCGGAATCCTTGGACTGATGAGCGTAGAAATTCTGGCCAAGGTGGAGGCAGATCTTCGTACACATCTCGACAAACCGACCATGGTTCTCGCGGACTGGTTTGACTTTGTCTGCGGGACCAGCACCGGAGCCATCATCGCCGCCTGCATCTCGGCGGGGATGTCCATGGACACGATACGGGCCTTCTATGTGAGTAGCGGGGAACAGATGTTTGACAAGGCCTCGGTGTTCAAGCGACTGCGCTATAGCTATAACGATGAACCGCTGGCGGCGAAACTGCGGACCGAACTCAACCGGGCGCTCGGCTATCCTGACGATGCAGCACCCGCCACCCTTGGTGATCCGGGATTACGAACGCTGCTGATGATGGTGCTGCGCAATCACACCACGGATTCACCATGGCCGGTATGGAACAATCCACACGCAAAATACAATCAACCGGACCGCAAGGACTGCAACCTCCATTTACCGCTGTGGCAGATGGTGCGCGCCAGCACGGCGGCGCCGACGTTCTTCCCGCCTGAGGTGGTCATCTTCGCTCCGGGAACGTCGAATGAGTATCAATTCATCTTTGTCGACGGTGGTGTGACCACGTACAACAATCCGGCGTTCCTGGCCTTTCAGATGGCGACGACCGCCCCGTACAAGGTCAACTGGCCCACTGGTACGGATCAGTTGTTGATCGTATCCATCGGGACAGGTGGTGTGGCCAAATCACGTCCCGATCTTCAGGCGGATGATCTCTGGCTACTGGATCATGCGAAAAATATTCCCGGGGCTTTGATGAATGCGGCCAGCGCGGGGTGGGATATGGCCTGTCGCATGTTGGGGGAATGCCGGTTCGGCGCACCGATCGATCGTGAAATCGGCGACATGTTGGTGCCGGATGGGACCACGATGAACTGGACCGGACCCAAACAGTTTACCTATGTGCGCTACGACCCTGATGTCAGCCGGACCGGTCTCGATGCGTTGGGGCTCGAAACCGTGAAGGCGGAGAATGTGCAAGTCATGGACTCAGTGACCTACATCCCCGACATTCAGCGGGTGGGTGAGGCCTACGCGAAGAACTATGTGAGCCTGAGCCATTTTCATCCATTCTAAACGAGAGGGCATAATCCACGGAGGGAAGAAGGGAATGGAACCAGTCGATCTTTTTTATAGTTATGCCCATGAAGATGAGTCGTTGCGGGAAGAATTGGCCGGGCACCTGAAGATTATGGAGCGCCGTGGTGTGATTCGGCCATGGCATGATCGTTGTCTGGCTCCCGGACAGACGTGGGATCAGGAGATTAACACGCAATTGGCGGCAGCAGACCTGGTCCTGCTTCTGGTCAGTGCCGATTTCATTAATTCGGATTATATCTGGGGAAAAGAACTGGATGTCGCCATGAAGCGGCATGCGAGTAAGGAAGCCAGCGTGGTGCCGGTGATGCTCCGCGCCGTGGATATCACCGACGCGCCCTTTGCCGCGTTGCAGGGTCTGCCAACGGACCTGCGGCCCGTGACCTCCTGGCCGAACCGGGATGAAGCGTGGACCGATGTGGCCAAAGGGATCCGGCGTACCGTGGAACAGATTCAGGCTGGATGGATTGAAAAGCCGCCACCGAGGCCTGCGGCGGTGGGTTTTACAAGAGGCGGGAGCGCAACCCCGTCAAGGCCATCGGGAACATCCGACGGCATATCGAGCCCGAATTTGGGATCGGGCGACATGGTTCCTCCAGGGGTCGGAGAGCCTGCCTCCGACCCGATCCTCGAACGCGTACTCAGAGAGGTGTCAACCCAGGTCACAGAGGCTGCGAGAGCGCGAGGAGCCCGCGACATCGACCCGGCCAAGGCTCAACGGTATGCCCTGACACTGATCGACGCACCGGACCAAAAGCGCATCCTCTGGGTCGATAATCGTCCGGCCAATAACCGGTTCGAGACTGCTGCCCTTGCCAAGCTTCAGGTCGAGGTGGTGGCGGTCACCAGTACCGACGCGGCATTGGCGCGGATCGCTTCGGACCCGGAGCCGTTCGACCTGGTGTTGTCAGATTGGGAGAGACCTGAGCTGCATCTCGACACGCTGAATGCGGGAATCCACCTCCTGCGTCAATTGCGGGCGCGTCATCTGACCATGCCAGTCCTGTTCTATCATGGGAGTTCCAACGAGCGGGACCGGACCGCCCGCCGTGAGTTAGCCCTTCGCGAGGGCGCGTTTGGGGAAGCGGTCATGCCGGATGAGTTGCTTGGCCTGGTGATCAGCGCATTAGGCTTGGATTAAGGCACGCCTTTATCAACGCCAGAAAAATCCTTTGGTAGAGCTATAACGGCTTCTAGGGGGCTATTCGGATTGTTTTGTCTCCTGCCGCCGGCTTGGCAAATTCGAATTTCAATTCATTGATTTTTGCCAGGTAATGGCTCACGTTGTGGTCGCCGCACCGTTGATTGCGGGTCAGCCGGAGTCCGCGTGCGGCATAGGCGCGGCCGGCTCCCGCTCCACAGAGGTGAATCACGGCGGCCAGATTTTGCTTTCGCTGGAGCGTGACCTTGCCGATCCGCTTCGGTCCCAACGTCTGGGTGACTTGGCGATCGAGCAACGCCGCCGTCAACTCGATGGCATGGCTCGGCAGGATGCGGGTATAGAGGCTGTTGAACCAGCACGATTTCCAATCGTGCCAGGGGCCGTCCTCGACCACCTCGTGGTCGTGGATACAATAGCGCTTCGCCTCGCTGAAGGTCCCGTCGGTAATCTGGTACATGCCAACCGCGCTCGAAGCCGGCTTGAACAGCTCCAAAGGATTCCATGTCAATTGCCACCGCCAGTAGGTCCGTGCCACGGGATTGCCTCCGCCCTCGACCTGTGCCAGCGCAGACAGAAACTCCGGAGTGATGACCGCAGTCGCATGCTCACGGAAAAGCGATTCGTATTCCCTCCACGTCTCGACCGGGCTCTTGTTGAGTGATTGATCCAAGGGAAAGAAGATTTCGGTAGGTTTTTGGAAGGTATGAAACGCCCAGTTGACGCCGAGCCATAGAAGAAACAGGAAGGTCGGAATCACGACCACCCGAATGATCGGATGGGAGGCCAGCACTGCCCTCATGATCGCACGGACCACTCGCCACCCTTGGCGCACGAAACCCCAGAGCAGAGTGAATGTTAGTCCACGCTTGCGCCTCGTCCGTGGGTGAGATTGTTTGGAAGTCAGTCGTTTGGGCTTCAACCCCATAAGTTTACTATAACCGATACAGAGGGGGAGAGGGCCTGGTCGGTTCCCTCTAACACGATAAAGCGGTGGTCGCTTGATTGATGCGCGCAATCAGGCATAGATCCAGACTAATCTTCGCGGGGAAGTAGGGGGAAGCTCAGGCGGACTGAAGTAGTATTGATATTTAGATTTACACAAGCCGCCTATAATGATCGTATTTTGTTGAATAGTGAGTTGACACAAATTTTACCAAAACGTAGTCTATGCCAAATTTCCCTCTATTGAAACTGAAAATACCCACACGCTCTTTGGTTTTGTTATTCAAAGGCAAGCAAAAAAAAGTGAAGGGACTAACGTCCTAGTTCTTGTTAGCGGGGGAATTGACTCAGCTGCCTGTGTGAATTTCTATTGCTCTCGAGGCGTGAAAGTTAGAGGGCTGTTTATAGATTATGGACAACTTTCGGCGAAAAGAGAGCTAAAGGCTGCCAGGCAAATATGTACTCACTATGGCATTCAAATAACAGAGGTAGCATGTAGCGGATGCTCTGATAAGACTGAAGGAATTGTTCAAGGACGGAACGCGTTTCTTTTGTTCGCTGCCCTAATGGAATTCGGTAGACCGAGCGGGATTATAGCCCTGGGTATTCATGCCTGCACGCCCTATATTGATTGTTCTTCAGAATTCATTAAAGCTATTCAGTCGACTTTTGATGACTACACTGACGGTAGAGTAAGACTTAGTGCTCCTTTTGTAGAGTGGAAAAAACAAGATATATGGCTCTATTGTCAAGAAAAACAAGTGCCGGTAAAGCTTACTTATAGTTGTGAAAAAGGATGCAAACCGCCGTGCGGGCGATGTCTGTCTTGTCTTGATAGAAAGGCCTTGTATGCTTTACCGAAGCACGACGATTAGGCACCCCTCTGGTGTCAGCTTAAAAACCCCCCTTCTCGTCCCCTCATTTTCGAGCAGGGGTTTTCGTTTTGATAAGAAGGATAGGTCCGAAATACGCGATGTGTTTATCAATACTGCGGAGATACTCACTGATTCGATGTTAGTTAGCGCCTATGATATTGCGCACGGGCACCTGCCAAAACCAGAAAGATTTCCATGCACTCCTTTTTTGACTATTGTTGATAGTGGAGGCTATGAGACCGGTGCCGATCACGATTTTTCTTCAATATATAAACATGCCCCTAAAGCGGAAGCGTGGAGCCTGAAGCAACTCCAAAAAGTCTTGGATACCTGGCCAGCTCGGATTCCTGCGGTCTTTGTTAATTATGATAGAGACAGTGTAGGCCAATCCCTGAGCAGGCAATTGACTAATGCGACCAAACTTTTTTCTCGGTATCCCAACCAGATGCATAATTTTCTGCTCAAGCCTACGTCCCGATGCAAAGGCCTGCTGCGTAATACCGTAAAGCTGTTGGAGCCTGTAGTTAAGGAGTTCGGTGCCTTTTCAATAATTGGCATAACTGAAAAAGAACTGGGACATACGATGCTAGATC
The DNA here is from genome assembly GCA_021604105.1 of Nitrospirales bacterium. Taxonomy (GTDB): domain Bacteria; phylum Nitrospirota; class Nitrospiria; order Nitrospirales; family UBA8639; genus Nitrospira_E. The sequence continues at coordinate 60,213 of BQIW01000012.1, forward strand.
GAATGGAAACCGTAGCATCGCTCCGAGGCATACTGGATAAGGCTGGGAATAAATCTCCAATCCAGGTCTTTGGTGCCCTTGATCCCCTATCATCGTGCCTATACTTTCTGGCTGGCGCAGAAATCTTTGATGGCCTTACATGGTTACGATTCGCTTATGCTGGAGGGCAATGTGTTTATCCACACAATTATGGGGTTCTATCTGCTGGAGTTGAAGGTCACGACGATTTCATTCAGTCCAAAATGTTTTCTGATAACTATAGTGAGCTGAGAAAACTGCAGCTTGCGATGCGAGACTTTGCCAGCACAAACAATTTCGCAAAGCTGAAACCTCATGAGAATTTCCTACATGAAGCTTACGATTCATTAGTTGGACGAATCGGAGGAGGTGCTTAATGGGTGGTTCGGGTGGGGGAGGAATTTTTTCTGGGAGAAGCAGTCCGGGAGATTTGCGTCGCCAGGTCCGTGATTCAGAAAATCGTGCGACTAATGAAGAATTCGCTACACAAGTTGCTCAGCTGATAGATGCTGAGTTAGGTACTATAAATCAACGAGACAAAGAGGCCATTGGACGACATATCGAAGAGATAAAGAGGGCTTTTGGCCATGAAATTGAAGGGTCTCTAAGTCTCTTATTTGGGGGGTCGATTGCCAAGCGGACCTATGTCAATGGTCTAAGTGACGTGGACTCAATCGTTATCTTAAACAAATCTGAGTTAGTAGATATGAGCCCAATAGAGGTGAAGAAATACTTTGCTAGGCAATTACAAAGACGGTTCCCAAATACACCAGTTGAGATAGGCAACCTAGCTGTCACGATTAAGTTCAGGGATATCGAAATACAATTGTTGCCAGGCGTGAAGGCTGGTCAAGGTGTCCGAATATCTGCTCCAGATGGATCCAAATGGTCCTCGGTTATCAGGCCAGACAAGTTTGCTACTAAACTGACTGATTTAAACAGAAGCATGAATGGTAAATTAGTTCCCACCATTAAGCTTACGAAAAAAATTCTTTCGAAGCTTCCTGAAGATCAACAACTGAGCGGTTACCATGTTGAGTCACTGGCAATAAAAGCCTTTGAGTCTTATGGGGGGAGCAAGACGACGAAAGAAATGCTGAGGCATTTTTTTGCTAATGCCTCTGAACACATCAAGCTGCCTTTAAGAGATTCTTCAGGGCAGTCCATTCATGTGGATGACTACCTTGGGGGCGCAGGGAATTTGAAGCGTCGAATCATAGGGGATTCTATCGGAAGGATTTCGCGTAGCATGCAAAATGCAGACGGAGCGCAATCGACGGATCAATGGGCGGATATTTTAAACATTGAACTGTAGACAATGAAACCAGAGGAAATAGAGCGACGGTTTCGCGTTGCAGATCAGATGGTCACCATGTACACAGTATTACGCGATCGATACCTGGCAAGAGCAACATGGCTAACTCTAAGCATAATGGGATCATCCGTTATCCTATGTGCGTGTACCTTTCTGCAAGATAATGCGCTCGTATTGGTTGGTCTATCTCCACAGGGAAAAAAGGTTGTACTTGGAGTCTTCTCAAGCTTAATTCTCTTTCTTTCAATCGCGGAGCTTAAGGTGGATTGGAAACAGCGCTCCAGCCTTTACAGAGAAGCCGCTAAGAATGTGGCTGGCTTAAAGGCACAGTACCGAAATGTGAGAAATTCAAACGAACATCTATCCTCCGAGATGATTCATGAATTGGCTAATCAATACAATTCTATCATGGCTAATTTGCCGGGTGTGCCTGACTTGCAGTTTGCAAAGCTGAAGGCGTATCACCTGAAAAAAATAAAGTTGAGCAAGATGATAGACCTGAATCCAGGATGCCCGCTATGGTTTCTAAGATTAAAGTTGATGTGGGAGGGAAGTTCTGGGAAGAGGAAGGACTAGCTAACCTCAAGGTTCTTTTATGAGAGCCAAATATAAATATACCCCATGACTGCAACCTTCCCAATAAAGCTGGCAAGTGCATACTTGACCGCGAAAGAAAAAGTAATTGCCTTAGGGTTTGCTCCTGAGATCGATTGGCAACATAACCTTTCCTTCAAGGACCTGACTGAAACTCTCTTTCTGGGAGAAGCTGCTTGGGTAATTCTGTCTTCCGGCATGAGAGAAACAGTAATTAGAGCAAAGTTTCCTGCTGTTTCAGTAGCTTTTTGTGGGTGGGAAAGCGCACGGATGATTGTTACTCGCAAAGCTGCATGTAGACAGAAGGCCCTCTGTGTATTTGCTCATACAGGAAAAATTGAATCAATTTTTCAGGTGGCAGAAGAGGTGTATCAGAAGGGCTTTTCAGAGGTTAAAAGGCTGTTGGCAGTATATGGGGTTGAGTATATAAACAGGTTTCCGTACATGGGCCCAGCAACTTCTCTACACCTTGCCAAGAACATTGGCCTCCCTGTGGTAAAGCCTGATCGTCATATTTTGCGCGTTACAAAGGTGACTGGCTATAACACCCCCGAAGATATGTGCAATGCGATAGCTGGAGTTATTGGAGATAAAATATCGGTCATTGATCTCGTTATCTGGCGATACGCAACCCTAAATAAAAATTATCTCTCCCTTTTTTCCATTTGAATTCAAACGTAGAGTTTTGACCTTTTTGGCTCGTCCGTGCGGCCTTGGGAGAAAACTCGTGCAGAAATTTCGTCTCGCATAGGGCGTTTCGGCGGTGTCGCAGATCATTAGCGAGGAAATATTCTTGATCTGGCCGCGAGCTTGGCGAAGCATCTGGCCAAGGAGAGCGGGGTTGGCTGGGCTTAGATCTTTCGGTTCACCCAAGATGACAATTTTTCTCGGATATGTTTTTTTCAATATCTTTTGTTTCCTTAGGGTTGATTGGTCATTGCCTCTGCTCCGACGCCTTCCGGCTGGCCCACAGGAGGGACGCTCTTCTCAGTTGGCGGGCCTTGTTTGAGCCTTGCGAGTTGGACCGCCTCCTCATAATTAGCGTCCCTCCGCTCTCATGAAGCCAGACGGGGCGTCCATGGTTTTGGGCCCTTTTGCCGAAACAAAAGGGCCTCGTCTGCCGGGGCGAAACCCGGCAACACAGAACATCACGAGGACACGAGAGTGCGTACACACCATGAATGTGTGTACCTGCCAATACGATTTACGGGCAAAACTTAAGAGGGATTCTCAACGATGGAAAACGCGAGTGTGATGTAGGCTGGGCTCGGATCTTTCGTTTCACTCAAGATGACAAATTTTAGGGTACGCTTTTCCCACATTCTTTTAGGGTTTGGTAAATTTTATGGGACTACTGGCAGTTCAATGTGGGATGGGCGAGCGGCAGTGTGCCACACCTCCCATAAAGGTACCGGCCCATCCAAGTTTTGGAAATGATGGTTGTCGGCTCCTGCCAGGGCGATGCGGATGCGATGTCCTTTCTTGAATTGGTAGGACGTGGGAAGGCTCTCGACTAGCAGAAGCTTGAGGTTAGCTCTCCCAACCAATATCTAGAAATTTCATCGTGGGTGATGGCGATTCCTTCTCGCTTCTTATGCTTCAGATCTGGCGGTTTGCCGTGACGGCGAGGCGAAATCCTAACGCGTGGAGGAGGGCATCGAGGCTTTTGAGTTCAGGATTGCCCCGTTCGGAGAGTATTTTGTACAAGCTTTCGCGGTTGAGCTTGGCCTTTTCGGCCAGTTGGGCCACCCCCCCCTGAGCTTCCGCCACATTCCTTAATGCCAGCAAGAACAATTCGGGATCGCCCTCCTCCAGCGCCGCGTTCAGATATTCTCCGGCCTCACCGGCATCACGTAGACTTTCAATCAGGTCTGGTTGATAGGCTTTGACCTTTTTCATGGCCTCCTCCCATATTCGTTCCCATATCGGGGCAGTTGAAAAAAGCCGCCAGCGGCGTTCTCGCCATTTTTCCGTGCTCACGTACTGGAAGTACGCTCTGCGCGCAAAAATGGCTGCGGCCTTGCTGGACGAACTTTTTTGAACCGCCCCGAGGCCTCTATTATGCAATGTGCCTGTGGGTCAATATGCCCTTGGAAATTATTATTATCCAAAACTCCCATATCGGTTCGCGTGTGGTTAATCCTACAGAATATAGGCCTGATTGCTCATTCATGGAAGTACCTGAAAGGTTCGTCACCGCTGCTCCGACGCCTGCCGGCTGGCCCAAGGGAGGGACGCTCTGAGCAACTGGCGGGCCTTGTGTGAGCGGAGCGAGTTGGCCCGCTCTTCTCAGATTCGCGTCCGTCCGCTCACCTAAGGCCAGACGGGGCGTCCATGGTTTTGGGACCTTTTGCCGAAACAAAAGGGCCTCGTTTGCCGGGGCGAAACCCATAGCTGTTAAGCTAAGCCTTGGCCTTATCCCCTGTGGAGTTTCGGATCGAAGCCCGCTTCGAGCATTTCCAGCGTGGTCATCCGTGAGCGTTGGCGATGTTTGCGACAGTGCCTGAGCAAGGTCTCAAGCTCATGG
>BQIW01000013.1 GCA_021604105.1 Nitrospirales bacterium
TTCAACAAATCGGGCAAGGAAGCGGTGCGGCAGCAGGTGGAAGAGCCGATTTACATCCGCCCGGCCGAGCGGGTGAACTGGCTGTAAGCGGGAGCCCACAAGGGAAACCGAAGAGCAGGGGGCGACATTTGTCGCCCCCTGTTTTTTTTTGTAAATTTCCTCTCTTGCTCTGTTCATTGGCAGGCCGGAATGTATATTTGGTGAACATTCCCACAGGTTTATGGTCCCCTTGATCTAAAAATGAATAGGCCTTGAATGAGTAAACCTTTATTATTCAACCTAAAAAAGCCATTTGCGCCATCTCACTATGATCAAATGTTTTTTCATATTTTTGCTTGAATATTCACTCATGTTTATTGAACTTTTCTAGCCGGAGGCGAGTTCGGTATAGTTATTCTGGAGATTTAGAGAAAATTTTGAAAGTAGCTTGCGGTGAAATCACTCGCTGGACTATCTATGGCTGAGGAGAGGCGACATGTCGCAATTGTCACGTTTGCAAAATGAATTAGAAGTTGCCAGGTCACGCACGGATGAGCTTTTTTCGTTTATGAGGGCTGAAGCGATGTATGAGCGCCCCATTCCTGAGCGGAACCGGATAATTTTTTACTTGGGACATCTTGAGGCATTTGATTGGAACCAGATTGGTCGGTGGACATTGGGTATGCCGTCCTTTCATGAATCTTTTGATCAATTATTTGAAGCCGGCATTGATCCTTCCCATGGAAATCTTCCCGTTGACCAACCCTCCGATTGGCCAACGATCAATGAAGTGTACCGGTACAATTTTCGTGCTCGTGAAGAAGTGGATCGCCTGTTAACTTCTGTTCCAGAATGGATTATTTATATGGCAATTGAACACCGCCTGATGCATGCTGAGACTAACGCCTATTTGTTGCACCATTTGGATTCGAAGTATAAGAAGTCTCCGTCCGATTTTTCTTACGTCTCATCTTTTTCCAATTCAGATGAAATGGCCAAGGATGAGATGATCGAAATCCCTGAGGGTATGGCATCTTTAGGGAAGGCCGATGAGGGGTTTGGTTGGGACAACGAATTCGCGCAACATGAAGTGGCTGTTCCTGGGTTTTTAATCAGCCGGTATAAAGTGACGAATCAGCAATATTTGCGATTTGTCCAGGAGGGTGGGGAGCCCTCGGCCTTTTGGGTCAAACGAGGGGATGCCTGGTTTATGCGCACCATGTTCCATGAGATCCCATTACCGAAATCTTGGCCGGTGTATGTGACGCATAGACAGGCCCAAGCGTATGCAAATTGGGTCGGGATGACCCTTCCCACCGAAGCGCAATTCCATCGCTCCGCCTTTGGCACTCCGGCCGGGATTGAACAATCGTTCCCTTGGGGTGATGAGACATCCCAGTTACAACAGGTGAATGTGGATTCTCAATCTTGGGATCCGGTTCCAGTCAACGCCCCGTCTTACGAGCGCAATGGTTTTGGAGTGGCTCAGATGGTAGGAAACGGGTGGGAATGGACATCGACCCTTTTTCATCCTTTTCACGGTTTTTCGCCCCATTCCACCTATCCTGGCTATTCCGCCAGATTTTTTGACCAGGATCATTATGTGGTGAAAGGTGGGGGGCCTCATACCGCTAGACGGCTTTTGCGCCGGTCATTTCGAAACTGGTTCCGACAAAGTTACCCCTATGCGCATATCGGGTTTCGTTGTGTGCAATCCTAACGCGTGAGGCTGGGTTTCTAACCTGTGTCGAATCGAACCGTTGTATGCGACTGATCCTACAAAGAGCAGCGTATTGGGGGTCTTTCCTCCTTGTCTTGATTTTCTGTGGAGATCCAGCTTACGCGATCGACAGATTGGTGATTTTGCATTCAAGTGAACATCACGGGGTGGCCCTTCCGCTTGGTCAAGCCGGCGAAACTAACATTGGGGGGTTGGCCAGGCGAGCCACAATTGTCGAAGAAGTTCGGCGAGAAGGCATGCCGGTTTTGTTGGTGGATTCCGGGGATATCCTTATTGGTACCGCTTTATCTTCCTGGTTTCGCGGTGAACCGGATATTCGGGCCATGAATCTGATCCGCTATGACGCGATGGTGGCTGGAAATCATGATTTTGATTATGGAATAGACCATCTTCGCACATTGGGCGAGTTGGCCGATTTCCCAATTTTATGCACGAATCTCCAGTCCGAGGGATCTCGGCTGCCTTGCCGACGTTCGTTTGTCACTCGTTTGGGGAATGTAGTCGTCGGGGTTTTAGGAATTGTCGGGAAAAGTAATTTTCCTGGCACTTTCAATCGGGATGTGGCAAAGGAATTATCGTTGGTCGATCCAATCGGCTCTCTTCAAGCGGAGGCCCTGCGATTACGAACGATGGGAGAAGTTGATCTGATCATTGCCCTCACACATCAGGACAGTGAGGAAGACTTGAGTATTCTGGAGACCGTTGAGGGGGTGGATGTGCTCATCGGCGGACATACCGAAGGATTTGACGGATTGTATGCTCCTGGATTGACGGCGCCGGTTGAAACCGTGACCCGACCCCGATCGGTGTATGTGAAGACGCATCGTCAGGGGCGGACAATCGGGCGATTAGATCTGACGATTGCAGACGGATCGGTGGTCCAGGCGCATTCCTATAATATTCCAGTGACGGCGGGGGTTCCGGTAGAGCCGAAGGTCCAACAACTTCTGAGTGATTATCGACAGCGCTTTGCCCGGCATGCCACCCAGGTGTTGGGTGAGGCATTGGTGCGGCTCCAGGGCGATCGACCGATTATCAGGACCCAAGAAGCCAATTTGGGCAATCTGTTGGCCGATCGTATGCGAAGCACGTTGGGGACGGATATCGCCTTGATTAATGCCGGACAGATTCGCCGAAGTTTGGACCCCGGTCCAGTCACACTTGGCGATGTACTGTCGGTACTGCCCTTTGATTCCGCTCTTGTAACCTTGAATGTGACGGGAGCGATGCTTCGTCAAGTGTTAGAGCATAGTGTGAGCCAATGGCCGAATCATTCTGGGCGGTTTTTCCAGATATCCGGTCTCCACATTACGTATCAAGGAAAGGCTCCGGTCGGATCTCGTGTAAGAAACGTCATGGTTAGTGGTGTGCCGTTAGAAATTTCCAAAACCTATACCGTGGCGACGGACGCATTTGTGGCTGACGGCGGGGATGGCTATGACATGTTGACTCATGTCATACACCGAACGGATCATCAAATCCCCTTGAGAGATCTGTTGCTGAATGCCCTAGCTGAGGGTCCACTGTATGCGGAGACTGATCAACGTATGGTGTTTATGTCTGGGGACGAAGAAAAATGACGCCAATGGCGTTTCCTTCCTTCCCTGAGCGGCTTCATGTCTTCACGCAAAGCGCTTTGGTGTAAGGAAGGGGCAGGAAGGTCGCTCATTGGCTGGTCTCAAATTCCCTGTTTTACCCTCCTTTTGTCTGCATGATTCGGGCGTTACCTTTTTCTTGTTACATAGCTCTTCGGAAACCATATTTGAATCGACCATCAAATATTCCTAATTCATCAGTTATCTGCATAACTCCCGTCTAAGGGGCTTTTCATATATTTATGTCTGTTCCTCAAGGTGCTCGAGATTCACGCAGATGGTGGGCTGACTTGCTGGCTGTCTGGCGGGATACCAGACAGATTGTTTTGACGGCTCAGATTGCCGCAATTTATGCAGCGATTCTTATTCCCTTTAAAGCCGGCATTCCGATTGTTCCTGGTTTTGTGGAATTACGTCCGGCTAATGCGATTCCCATTGTCGCATCGCTGTTATTTGGCCCCGCTGCGGCATGGGGTGCAGGAATCGGCAATGTCATCGGAGATTGTTTCGGCACCTTGGGGCCGGCAAGTTTCTTTGGATTATTAGGCAATTTTATTTTTGGGTATCTTCCTTTTGTATTGTGGGGGCATTTGGGGTGGTTCTCATCTGGTCAGCCGCCTTTGGGGAAATCCTGGCGTCAGATGATGGAATATGGTGTGGTGTGTGTGATTGCTTCAGCTGCCTGTGCCGGAGTGATTGCGTGGGGAGTGGAGTGGTTGGGGTTGTTACCCTTCGTTATTCTCGCTCCAGCGATCTTTTTTAATAATGTGGTGATGGGCTTGCTCCTCGGTCCTCCAGTGTTGGGCTTTCTCTATCCGAGGGTGCAACGGTGGCAATTACGCTATGAAGATATTCGAGAATCAAATTCTTCCCATCTTCGCTCTTTCAAAACTCTGCGGTCACATGAATCGATAGGGAGCGAGGAGGCGAATAATGACGATCTCAACGATGCGATTGTGGATTGTCGGGAACTGTCCTTCCAATATGCCGCGAGTTCAGCGCCGGTTCTCCGGAATGTTTCATTTTCTCTGGCTTCTGGGGAACTCGTGGTCCTGTTGGGCAGAAGTGGAAGTGGAAAATCCACCCTATGCTATGCCTGTAATGGTCTCATTCCTCACATGATCCCTGGAATTTTCTCCGGAACGATGATGGTGAAGGGGCACGGAACCATGGATAATCCCGTGTGGAAACAGGCCGGCCAAGTCGGCCTGGTGTTTCAAGATTTTGATACGCAACTTGTGGCGACGACTGTTGAGAGGGAATTGCTCCACCCATTGGAATATCGTGACCCTCTGCTTCCTGTGGACGAGGTCTGCCGGCGGGTTGTTCATGCCCTCAGTCAAATAGGGTTGGACAATTGTGCCAACCATGATCCCGTGAGAATGTCCGGTGGCCAGAGGCAACGTCTGGTAATGGCTTCTGTGCTCGTGCAGGAACCGGCGCTGTTGGTCTTAGATGAACCCGGTTCAGATTTTGATCCGGCAGGGCGAGCACAATTGCAGGAGGTTTTACGTAATCTTCAACAAGACGGGATGACTGTGCTTATGACTGAGCATGATGATGGCTATTTTTCGCAAGCGGATCGGGTTCTGGTTTTAGATCAAGAGCAAATCGTGTGGGAAGGGAAACCTGAAGCCTTGTTGCGACAGCCTCGGTTGATGCGGAATTATGGTCTTCGACCCTTTGATTTGACTGAATGTTTTGAAGAATGGGGCGTGGAAGACTTGCCTATTTCCGTTGAGGAAGCCTGGATCCAGTCTGAGGTATTGAATCTTCGTTTGTCTCCTCCGGCCGCGGTTCTGGATGACACGCTTCGGTTGGGTCAGATTCCTGGGGAAAAATCAACCATGGCTTTGCCCTTAATTGAGGTTGACCATGTTTCGTTCCGGTATGAAGAGCAGGCGGTCCTGGATGACGTGTCATTTACTATCCGTCCAGGAGACTTCCTGGCCTTGCTGGGTCAGAATGGATCAGGGAAAAGTACGCTTGCACGATTGCTTAATGGCCTATTGATGCCAACAGACGGCACCATTGTTGTGGACGGCATGGATACCCGCACCACATCGATGAATGAATTGGCCAGGCGCGTAGGATTAGTTTTTCAGAATCCTGATCATCAAATTTTTGCGGATACCGTTTGGGAAGAAGTTGCCTTCAGCGCGAAGAATATGGGTTGCTCAAAAGAGGAGATTGTCGATCGGGTACAGGAATCGCTAGATGCTGTAGGATTGCCCATTGAGGGAAGCCGAGATTTAGATCCGTTTTCCCTAAGAAAAGGAGAGCGACAGCGAATTGCGGTCGCGTCTGTGTTAGCTACCAGACCGGGTGTGTTGATTGTTGATGAACCGACGACAGGGCTTGACCCGGATGAAACGGACCGGATGATGGCGATGATTCGTCGATTGAACCAACAGGGGCATACGGTTGTGATGATCACCCACTCGATGAAGCTTGTTGCCGCCTATGCCCGCCGCTGTTTGTTAATTCACAGTGGGAGGATTCTTGCGGATGGGAACCCGCGAGAAGTTTTTGCTGATCCGGGTTTGATCAAATCAGCATCATTGGAGATTCCGCCCATTTCCCGCTTTAGTCAACGATGGGGACAAACCTTGCTAACGGTTGAAGAAGTGAAGGCTTCCTGCAGACCAGGGCCATAAGAAATGTGATCGATACTTGACAGATGATGGAGAGGGTATTTGTGAGATTCGTAGGGTCTGGTAAAAACGGATGATTGTATCTCTGTATCTTTCTAGAAAATCGTGGATGCATCGGTTAGATGGACGCACCAAAGTTCTGACGGTACTTGGGGTGTTCGGGCTAGCTCTCTGTTTTTCTGATCCGTTTTACTTGCTGGTTGTATTTGGATTCGTAATGAGTGGGTTAGCCTTGTCCGGCGCGTGGGCTAATGTGAGGAAAATGGGGATGCTGACGGTTCTCCTATTTGGCTATAGCGTGGCTCTCTGGCCTTTCTTTGTCGAAGGCATAACACCAGTGCCCTTCTTTGGCGGGCTTGGAGTGACCTGGGAAGGCGTCAGGGTTGGCTTAGGAATGGGCCTGCGATTGTTGATAATGCTCTGGGGTGGAATTTGGCTACTCTCGACGATGTCGATTGAAGAACTCGCCCAGGCCTCTCAGCAATTAGGACTTCCTTCACGGGCAGCTTTTGTCTTCTCACTCGCGTTCCGGTGGGTGGGAATGTTATTGGGAGCAGGGGTGGGCGTAGTGCAAGCGCAGCGCTCACGCGGATTGGACGTGTCGACGGGCGGAATTCTGCAACGTATTCGTAAATACGTACCTCTGGTGATCCCATTGATCGGGCATGCCCTTCGTCAGACCAATCTTCTGGCGATGTCTTTAGAGTCCAAAGGGTTCCATCCCTTAGCGAAACGGCATTTTTACTCTACCGGGAAATTGGGAGCCCAAGACTATGGGGTCATGAGTATGATGTTGATTTTGGTCGGTGTAGGCATTTGGTTGCGATGGCACGGGATTGGAACGCTCAAATTGCAATTTTGAGAATTGGAGGTTTGCATAACGCGGGGTATACCCACTTGGACTTCCCTAAGCCAGGTACAACAATACGGGTCTTCTCATCCATTGCGAGATGCGGCAAGCGTTGGCTGAATAAGGTTGACCACGGAAAGAAGGGTTCTCCCAAAAGCTTTAGGGGAAATGCTTTTATCGTGGAGAAGGCAGGTGAAAGATTTCAGAAGGAATTACTGAGAATCGGATGTGGAGGTGGTGAAACACCTAGCTTACCATGGGAATGTGCCGGCAGGACGTTTCTTCTTCGGCAAGTGCGACAAATTTAGATATCTTTTTGATGCAACGGCCACAGCACTGCCGTTTGTCATTGAGTTCGAGTGCGTCCGCAAGCTTTATGGGACAAGTGACACCTGCTTGTCCAAGTTCACGGACATCGGATTCTTTGATACCTTTGCAAATACAGATAAACATAAAAAATCCGTTACTTAATGAATGGCCTTTCGAAAATGATAACCGTTATCAATCTAAGGACATTTTACTCACCAACTTTGTTCATGTCAAGATCTTGGTGTTTGATGTAAGGTATTGAAAATTATTAGGTTATTTCTGTTTATGTGATATTGTTTTTCGTTTAGCTCTATCGTATCAATACTTTTCTCTGACATAAAAAGGTCAAAAATTGGTATCGGTATCAAGGGGATTTTACATGGAATGGGCCAGGTGTGTGATAGAACAATCGAAAGGTGTAGAAATTCGAATTTACATTCAGCCACGAGCATCAAAAACGGAGATTGTTGGGCTCCATGGGGAAGCCTTGAAGATTCGCGTAGCGTCTCCGCCGGTAGATGGTCAGGCGAATGTAGAATTATGTCGATTTTTGGCACGACATTTTGGTGTTCCCCGCCAAAATGTGCGGCTGAAATCGGGAACGAGTTCAAGACAGAAGCGAGTCTTTATTGAAGGGAAAATCTTAGCCGAGTTAGCAGCAAGCCTGACGGAAAGCCTTAAGGGACTAAAGGCAGATAGATAGACGGGGGTGTTGGGGGTATTAAGAGAAGAATTAGTCAGATAGTAGGGTGAGTTTACAACCTTTGAAGCCACTTTTATAATGCCGAGCCGTAGTTGTGGTTACAATGCGGTTTGGGATTGTGCTAGGCAAGAATCCTTCTTGTAGCCATTTGACACCCTCGGTTATTAATCAATACATGTCTTCTTTTACCCCAAAAGACGAACTTCACGAGTTATTAGTCGACCGACTTGATCCGGCCACGGCGCATGGTCTTGATGAGCAACTCACGGACCCTGGTCTCCGGGTGCCTATTCTAGAGCTACTCATTGAATTAAAAGAGATTTCGTCAAAAATACAGGGTGAAGCCGTATGGGCCCTGGGTGAGGTGAATCGAAAAAAATGCTTAGGCAGTGCCATCTCATGGTTGGATTTAGGGATAACATTCGCACAGGCCTCTGGCGCACTTGGCCTGCGATATTTCAAGGAAAGCCCTGTGATTCTCGGATTTCTTGAAAAAGAGTCGAATCGGGACGAATTGTTGGCTCATGTTTTGGAATTGGCCGATGGGCCAAATGATGCCAGTCCACAATGTGCCTATGAATGGTTCAAGGTCCTTCCCCAATTGGCCGGGGAGGTCGCCCTTCCTGAGATTCGTGAATGGGCTCGACTAGGAATGGAGCTGGCCGAATGGAATTATGTGTTAGGAAATGAATTTTTACGGGAATGTCCCTCCATTGCTAAAGCGGTTCCGTTGGGTTTGGCAAAATCCTGGATTGGGTTTGGCATGAAGCTCATGGTTCAAAACAGCTTTGGAAAGCCTGATTATATTGGAACCTTAGAGTTTTTTCGAGCCAGTCCAAGTTTGTTGCTTGAGATCCATGATGAGAATGTCAAGCAAGGGGTGATTGATCTAGGGACAAGCCTCGCAGATCATTCTCCCGAGCAGGCGGTAGTTTTTTTGGCGAAGGCTCCAGGAATTTTGGCTTCGGTCTCAACGGTCGAGTGGAAGATTCGAATCTTAAAATTCGGCCTTCTTGTGGCGGATCGGGATCCCGAGGCAACTCTCGCGTATTTTACTCAGGTTTCCGAAGTGGTCGTCCTGGCTGGCAAAGAGGACGATACCGGTGTGTTTGACACATGGTTTGGCCAAGGGATGGAGGCCCTTGAGTATAGCGTTGAAGCTGGACGGGCCTTCTTTGGCCTTGAGACGCGACAGGCCTGTTCGGCCGTAGAGCAGGCAATGAGTGGCGTGTCGCTTCGTCAAGTCACCAGATCGTTGAAGATGTTTGCCAGGGCGTTGTGTGGAGAGGATGTGGCCATAGAGGGGCTTCCCGGGAGAGGAAGTCCGGGCGGTGCCAATCACATGCCGACGAGTCCTGTCTCCGGCAAAGCTCAGGTGAGCGCGGATGGAAAAACGGTGTATCTTCCCCTGGTCATGAGGCGATCGGAGACCCGGGAAGGAAACCGACGATGGTATACGGTCATGGTCGCACATGAAGTCGGGCATGTGGAATTTGGAACATATGCGCTCTCGACCGAAGTATTGCAGCGTGTGGCTACCCGAGCGCACACCCGATACCATGAAAAAGTTCTTAGCTCCAATAGGACCATTCATACATTGGGAGATCTCTTTCAACGCTACCCTCAACCCGAAATTATCAGGGATTTGTGGGAAATTGTGGAAGATGCTCGAATTGACTTTTTGCTCAGTCATGAATACCCAGGATTGCACGAGGATTTGACGTCTTTGACAAAGGAAGCCATGGAGCTTCGCACGCTTTCCCATGGGATGACGGCCCGTGAAATTGTGCTGGATGCATTGTTGTTGTTGTTTGCAGGGTTCACCAAGGAGGAATTTACTCGTCCTGGACTTCAAGAGGTGATTGATGAAATCTGGCAGATGGCCCGCACGATCTTACATCCCACTGCGACCGTCGATGAATCCGTTGAACTTGCCGACCGGCTCTACCTGGAATTGGAGCGCCACATTGGAACACTGGAAAAGCACCATCAAGAACTTGAACCCTTTTCCAATTCTTCCGGGGTCTCTGATTCCGGAGGCCAGCCTGAAGCGGCTGAACACTTAGAGGAGGCGTATCAGCCTTTGAGTAACTGGGGATATCGGGGCATTCTCAATCCAGACCACGTCAAAGGAGAGGATGAGGGAGAACAGGCATCGAAAGGTCAGACAGGAGGGCAGCTGAATCAAGTTGCCGCAATGGGGGAACATGCCGGGGGAGACTCACCCAGCCAATCTGAGCGTCCATCTCATCACCAATCCGATCTTTCGCAAGATCCTAAAAAGCCGACCTTTGGTGAATCACCTATGCAGCAGTGGTTTCAACCTACATTTCGTCCGAGCGATGGACAACAGGGGGCTCGCCTCCGTGAGGGAGAGTATCTGTATGAAGAGTGGGATGGAACGGTGCGTGACTATCGACCCCAATGGTGTCGTGTGATCGAACAGGCGGGCCGTGAAGGGTCACCAGACTTTGTCGATGAAACGTTTCAGACATACAGCCCGATCGTGCGACTCATCCGCCGTTATTTTGAAGCGATTCGTCCGGAAGCCTTTCGTCGAATGGGGCGCCAACCTCACGGGGAGGACATTGATTTGGATGCCTTGGTGAATTGGATGGTTGATCGACGGCAAGGAAACGATTCTTCTGATCAGGTGTATGCCACCAGACAAAAACGTGATCGACAGGTTGCGGTGGCATTTCTGGTAGACATGAGCGGGTCGACCGGACGGCAGATTGGAACTCGGGCGCGTTCCGTCATCGAGGTTGAAAAGGAGGGCTTGCTCTTGCTCTCCGAAGCGTTAGCCGCGATTGGCGATCAATACGCGATGTATGGTTTTTCCGGGCAATCCCGGCAATCGGTAGACATCCACGTGTTAAAAGATTTTGACCAACGTCCCGGAGGACGTGTCGGTTTGAAAATCAGCGGAGTAACTTCCAAACAGCAGAACCGTGATGGAGCGGCGATACGACATGCCACGCAACGATTGAAACAGCAAGCAGCAAAAGTCCGGCTTCTCATCCTGATCAGTGATGGGAAACCGTTAGATGACGACTATGCGGATGAATATTCCTTGGAAGACACCAAAATGGCTCTTCGTGAAGCCCGTCTTCAGGGCATTCATCCTTTCTGCATTACTATTGATCAGGCTCCAACCGATTATGTGAAACGGATGTATGGGGAGATCGGGTATGTGGTCGTCGATGAAGTCGAATCACTTCCGATGAAGTTGCCGAAAATTTATCAACGGCTTACAGCCAGATGAGCGGATAGGGGAGATATATGACCAGTTTACCTTCACACCCTGATGTGCCCACTTGGCTGTATAAGTTGTTTACCGGCCATCAGTACCCTTATGTTCGACGGCAGGCCAAATTTGATCGGAAGGACCGGCAGGAGGACGGAGAACGGTTTGAGCCAACCCAAGAAGATATCCGTAAAAAATTTTGGGAAATCTTTCCTCGTTGCTCGACCAAAATGCTACAGGAGGTCAAGGTCGGGATGATTGTCGCGTTTAAGGAATTAGGAGGGTATGAGGCGGGAACCTACCAGGAGTTTATCGACCATCCGGAAGAGTTTTTGAGTCGGGAATACGGAAAGAAAAAAATTAAGGTCAATTTTTATGATGGGGATAATTTTGTGTGTACGATCAATTTTAAAGTCGCAGGGTGGACGAGCCATGACGATGATTGAACCCGTATGGCTGGAAACCCTTTCAAAGGGATGGGTGGTTTCATGAGCCGTATCAAAGTGACTGTCGTAGGGGCTGGAAATGTTGGTGGATCCATCGCGCAACGGTTGGCGGAAAAAAATTGGTACGACATTGTGCTGGTCGATATCGTCGAGGGTCTGCCGCAGGGCAAAGCCTTGGACCTGGTCGAAGCCGGCCCAATTTGTGCCTACGATTCCGCCGTGACGGGTACGAATCAATATGAGGCGACCAAAGATTCCGACATTGTGGTGATCACGTCAGGCGTACCTCGCCGGCCAGGGATGAGCCGGGATGAATTATTGGAAACCAATACCAATATTGTATCAGCTGTAGTCCGTGAGACGGCCAAACGTTCCCCTGATGCCATTCTCATTATAGTGTCCAATCCTCTTGATGTGATGACCCACGTCGCGCATCGGGTGAGTGGATTTCCCAGGAACCGGGTCATCGGGATGGCCGGCGTGTTGGACTCGGCGCGATTCCGGTCCTTTATTGCGGAAGCCTTGCAGGTCTCGGTCGAAAATATTCATGCGATGGTCCTGGGTGGACATGGCGATTCGATGGTGCCGTTGAATCGATATACCACGGTGGCTGGAAGGCCAGTGACCGAATGGTTGTCGGCAGAGGCATTGGAGGCCCTCATCAAGCGAACTCGCGAGGGTGGAATCGAAATCGTCAATCTACTCAAGACAGGGAGTGCCTATTATGCCCCGGCTGCCTCAGTCGTAGAAATGGTTGAGGCTATCGCTAAAGATCAAAAGAAAATTCTTCCCTGTGCGGCTTTATGTGCCGGGGAATATGGTTTTAACGATCTCTTTCTGGGTGTGCCGGTGAAATTAGGGACAGGCGGTGCGGAAGAGATTATTGAGTATGCACTCACTCCTCAGGAACTGGCGGCTCTGGAGTCGTCAGCCATGGCCGTTCGGGAATTGTGTGGACAGGTCGACAAAATGATGAAAGAGGCCTTCTAACGGGATTGATGGCATGACGAACTTGCCCATCTTTTTTCTTCACTAAATTGATGCGCGTTCTGTTTCTCCTCTTACCTTGACGACTTTAGCGACCCATTCGTATAGTGGGTGGTGAGCGTACGCTGGACCCACCTTGACGCCTGATTTCCATTGGGAACTTGGAAGGAAGTTTGGTTTTTCGAGGAAGGGATTTGTGAAAAAAAGCATCGTCCGAATGTTGAAACTAATGGAAAAACGTATGTGGGTCCAAAACATTGATCAAGGGGGCTTCGGTGGATAACGCATTCGCACCTCGAGTGTTGCGGGAGGTAAAGGGTGAACCAGGGGACATGGAGTCATACCGCCGGCAAGGGGGGTATGAAGCGTGGGTCCAGTGTGTCACAAAGAATGATCCCCATGCCATAATCGCACAATTAAAAGAGGCCCATCTGCGAGGACGGGGGGGCGCGGGATTTCCAACCGGGCTCAAATGGGACAAGGTGGTCAATCATCGTGTCAAAGAGCGATACTTTGTCTGTAATGCCGGGGAGCATGAACCCGGAACCTTCAAAGATCGATATCTACTTCGGCATCATCCTCACCAGGTTCTCGAAGGATGCCTGATTGCCGCGTTTACCGTTAAAGCGAAGGCGGCGTATATCTATTTAAATCATGAATTTGCCGAAGAGCGAGCCATCTTAGAGCGAGCTAAACAGCAGGCCGCAGATCAAGGCTTATTGGGAAAGAATTTCCTTGGCACAGACCTCACCCTGGATATTGAAATATTTGACGGATATGGCAGTTATGTGGCGGGTGAAGAGACCGCGATGTTGGAATCGATGCAAGGTCGTCCAGCCCAGCCCAAGCAAAAGCCACCGTTTTATCCCACGGAGTTTGGACTGCATGGCAAGCCCACACTTGTTAATAATGTTGAAACGCTGTCGAATATTCCCCAACTCTTACGGAACGGACCAGAATGGTTTCGTCAAGTCGGTACCAGTACCACTCCGGGAACGATGTTGTTTTCGCTCAGTGGAGCGGTGAATCGACCCGGTGTCTATGAACTGCCGTTGGGAACATCCATCAGACATCTGGTTGAGGAGTGTGGGCAGGGCGTGCCGAACGGACATGGTGTCAAGGCCGTGTTCCCCGGTGGTCCATCCTTTTCCATGGTGGGAGCGGATCAATTGGATTTACCCATGGATTTCGATTCGCTTAAGAAAGCCGGTACTGGATTGGGGTCTGCCGGCGTCATTGTGGTCGATGATGCGACGTGCATGGTGGAGCAAACGCTCAAATTTTCCGGATTTTTTGAACGGGAAAGTTGTGGGCAATGCCCACCCTGCCGGATTGGTACTCAAGAATTAGCGATCTTAATGAGAAAAATCGAAGATGGATCAGGAGAAGAGCGCGATCTGGCCAAACTTTTGCAGATTTGTGGATTTGTCAAAGGCACCGGATTTTGTACCCTGGTGACGGGTGCTGCGGTATTGGTGCAAAATAGTCTACGGCTGTTTCGTCAGGAATTCGAAGATCATATTCGCCTTGGACGATGTCCGTTCAAGCCTGTTCCAGTTGGTGCTGAGTAAGGAGGAGACTGTATGCCTCGCGTCACATTTCTTCATCCGGAAGGTAAGTCTGGAGAAGTTTCTGAAGGCCTTTCCCTCTTAGAAGTCGCGGAGAAACTCGGGTTCCCATTGAATCATGATTGTGGTGGCAACGCCTCCTGCACGACCTGTCGAGTTGATGTGATTGCGGGAGAAGGGAATCTTTCTGATATCGATTTTGATGAGCAGGATTTGCTCGATCGGGAAGCACTGACCGAGCCTTACCATCGGTTGGGTTGTCAGGCACGAGTGTTAGGGGATGTGGTTGTGCAAGTCCCCGAAGAAAAATGGGGTGAGGCCGAAGTTGAACGATCTGCGTGATATTGCCATTTTCCCAAGCGGAAAGATCGGGAGTAAGGACACCTGCCGCAATCGTATTTTTCCGAACATCCCTTGCTAAAGTAAAAGAATGCAGAAATCGACGGATATGCGGACCGCATCCTCCATCACCCGAACCTATCGGTTTTGCGCTGCCCATCGTCTGCATACCGATCAATTACCAGACGAAACCAATAAAAAGATTTTTGGAAAATGTAATAATCTGAATGGCCATGGGCATAATTATACGATTCTCGTGACGGTGACCGGAGAATTAGATTCACGAACAGGGTTGATCACAAATGTTGACGCCTTGAATCAACTTGTGAAAGACAAGATTGTTGATCGTTTTGATCATCAACATCTCAATTTTGATCCCGCCTTTGCACAAGTCACCACAACCGGTGAGAATTTAGCGCGTTTGATTTGGGATCTCCTGGTTGATCAGATTCCTTCCGGGCAATTGGAGAAAATCGGGGTGATTGAAACCAGAGATAACTTCTTTGAATATAGTGGTACTCCCAGCGTGTCCAGCAATTCTGCCTATAAAAACAGAATAAAGGAGAACTAATGTCGACCAAGCCGAAGCGGCCTTCATCGATCAAGCCACGGGCGGTCGATCAAGAAAACAGCCTCCCAGTTCAAAAACCTAATCTCGCGAATCTGGAAATCATTGTAAAGCAACTCCTGGAAAATTTGGGTGAAAATCCTCAACGCCATGGTTTGACCGATACGCCCAAGCGGGTAGCCAAATCCATGGCTTTTCTTACCAAAGGCTATCAACAGGATATCGATGAATTGCTAAATGGGGCGTTGTTCCCAATCGAATATGATGAGATGGTCATCGTGCGCGATATCGATTTTTTTAGCCTTTGTGAGCACCACCTTCTGCCGTTTTTTGGAAAATGTCATATCGGGTATATTCCCAATAAGCATGTAGTGGGCTTGAGCAAAATCCCACGGGTTGTCGATGCCTTTAGTCGTCGGCTGCAAGTCCAGGAACGGTTGACGGTCCAGATTGCCGACACCCTTCACACAAAGCTCAAGCCGCGTGGGGTGGCTGTTGTCATGGAAGCACGTCATCTGTGTATGAGTATGCGTGGAGTAGAGAGACAGAATACTGTTGCGGTTACCAGTGAAATGCTGGGTGTGTTTCGCAAACAACAGCAAACCCGTGACGAATTCCTTAAGCTCATCCGTCAGCGTGGATGCGACGGCGATTAGATGTGTTCCTCCATTTTATCTTTCCCGTTCAAAAAGAGCTGAGGGCGGGATTTGTTCAGATATTTGATTCTTATAATGGAATCAGGTTTAATGACACATTATTGATGTGTGTATAAGTGTTCCCACGGAAGGGCATGTCGCGCAGGAGGCGCCGGTCTTATCCTTATTTTTTGTGGTCTTGTATTGGGTCCGGGGTGATATCGTCTCTTTTTGAATTTTCCTAAAATTCCTTCCTGTTCGGCTCGTCTTTTTTTCTAATCCCCATCCTACTCCTTCATAGGATGTTTTTCTAATCTGTTTGACGTTTCGACAATCCTTATAACTGGTGTGTCGTGAGGAAACTCCGAAGAGCTTCATTGAAGGCGGCTGGTCGTTCGAAGTTCGAGAGATGGCCGGCTTCAGGGATGGTGACCAAGGTTGAGCCGGGTATCCGGTTGGCCATGTACTGAGATTCTGAGACCGGGGTAGCGACATCATCCTCGCCCACAATGATCAAAGTCGGGCAGGTGATTGTGGATAAAAGGTCGGTTGAATCAGGTCTAGCGGCCATAGCCACCAAATCGACGACAATTCCCCCCGTTGATGTTTGAAGAATCATCTGTCGAACCTGCTCCACAATTTCAGAATGACGCTCAATGGTGGAAGGGGCCAGAAGTTTAGGAAGCATGAGGTCGGCAATGGCTGGTGCTCCATCGGTAAAAGCGACTTGAGCCATCGACCCACGTCCAGCTTTCCCTTCTTCACTATCCGCTTGAGCTCTTGTATCTGCCAAAACCATGCCTTTTACCCGATCAGCATAATGTCGATAGATTGCAAAGAGGGTATATCCGCCCATTGACAAGCCCACAAACACGGCCTGGGCAATTCCCAAATGATCGAGCAGGTGGATGACATCTTTGGCATAAGCATCCAGCGTATCATTCCATGGCACGATGTCGGATTCTCCATGTCCTCCCAGGTCAATAGTGATCACTCGATAGGTGTCCTTCAGTCCATCGACTTGAGGTTGCCACATGGTTTTTGAAAGTGGAAAGGCATGGATGAAGACGAGAGGCGTGCCGTTCCCGTGATCGGAATATCCCACGGTAACCCCATGAATGACCGCTTTCACCGTGCTCTCCTTTTTTGTCTACGGGAGCCACATCGATTTTTTTCGAGAGATGCCATTAAAGAGCTATTTTCTGATTTCATTTGCGGGTCCATGACCGGTGGTTATAGCATATTGCAAAGATTGAGGTAATCCCAGAATCGACTGTCAGAAATTCCGAAAGGGTAAGTGCCTTGTTATGGAATCCTTTGAGTCACAGTCCCAGGAAGATCTTTTCCCTGCTCAAGAATCTAACGATACTCGCCGGACTCCGTTAGCCGAGAGGATGCGGCCGCTGGACTTTGATGAGTTTGTGGGACAGGAAGACGTCCTGGCCGAAGGTCAGCCGCTGCGTGTGGCCATTGAACATGATCGTGTGCCCTCACTTATTCTATGGGGACCGCCGGGGACGGGGAAGACGACCCTAGCAAGTTTAATTGCCAACAAAACCCGGGCGACATTTGTCCCGTTTTCAGCGGTGCTCAGTGGCGTGCCGGAGTTGCGCGGATTGCTGAAAACGGCTCAACAACGCCGAAAGGTGTCCGGACAGCGTACACTTCTTTTTGTGGATGAAATCCATCGATTCAATAAAGCGCAACAGGATGCCTTCCTCCCCTATGTTGAACGGGGAGATATCATACTCATTGGAGCCACCACACAGAATCCTTCCTTCGAAGTGATTGCGCCTTTGTTGTCCCGGTCTATGGTGGTGGTGCTTCAATCCTTAAATGAAGAGGCGTTGAAGCATATCTTGAATCGTGCCCTTTCGGATACGAAACGGGGGCTCGGTTCCTCACGCGTCACCCTCACTCCAGCTGCGAAGCAGTTATTAATCGGCTATGGCAATGGCGATGCGCGTTCGATGCTAACGGGCCTGGAATTTGTTGTTGGCCAATTTGCAAAGCCTGGCAAACCTACGACCATTGATCAACCCCAAGTAGAGCAGGCCCTGAAGCAGAAGGCCTTACGGTACGACCGGGATGGGGAAGAGCATTACAATCTGATTTCGGCCTTTATTAAAAGTATGCGGGATTCCGATCCGGATGGGGCGTTGTATTGGCTGGCGAGAATGTTGGAAGGTGGAGAAGATCCCAAATTTATTGCCAGGCGAATGATGATTTTTGCGTCGGAAGATATCGGGATGGCAGATCCGCAGGGTCTTTTGATTGCCTCGGCGGTTTTTCATGCGGTGGAGGTCATTGGGTTACCCGAGGCACAAATCAACATGGCCCATGGGGTGACCTATTTGGCTACTGCCCCAAAAAGTAATGCATCGTATGTGGGGCTCCTGGCCGCCAGAAAAGATGCCAAGGAAAAAGGTAATCTGCCCGTCCCGCTGCATTTGCGTAATGCGGTGACTTCGTTAATGAAGGATCTGGATTATGGCAAAAACTACCTTTATGCCCATGACAATCCGGAAGGGGCTAAACAACAAACCCATCTTCCTAAAGAATTAGAAGGCCGCCGGTATTATCTACCCAAGAAATCTTCTTCTCCTTCTGCTGATGACGAAGAAGATCTTAACTCGCCCTGGTAATTATGGAGTTCTGAAAAAGAGCTGGTTTTCGGACCGGCAGCCGAGGTCCTTTTGTTTCGGCAAAAGGACCCAAAACCATTGACGCCCCGTCCGGCCTCATTGGAGGGGTCGGACGCAGGATACGGAGGGCGGACCAACTCGCTCTGCTCAGACAAGGCCCGCCGAATTCAAAGAGCGTCCGACCCGATGGCCGGACGGCAGGCGTCGGAACACAGTGAGGGTGCCATGCAGACAAGCAGGCTTTGGAAATTATTGGAAGAACAAATTAAAAAAAGGCTAGTGATGCTTTTCTGCAGAAGCTGAGAAGAAAGCAGGGCGAGTACTCAAAGGCAAAAGGTAAGAGTTAGGTTTCGGTCCGGCGGCAGAGTTTATTGATTGGCGTGTCCCGAATGGCGCAACTTTTGTTATTAAATCCGTTTCAGGATAAATCATGACAGAACTTAATTTGTTCGATCTAAACAAGCCTGCAGATCTATTCAAAATTATTCATGAAGTGTATGTAGACTATATAAAAACCCCCACGGAAAAGGATTTCCTTATCCTGGCCCTGGGACTTACGCATCTTAGAGAATGGATTGCTGAGGGGGATTGGGAGGGTATCAAATGTAAAAAGCAATCAAAGTTGCCATTGACTGATGGAGAAAAGTTTTTTGAAGAAATTTATCACCTTGATGAATTTAAAGTTATTCAGGGGCTATGCAACAAAGGTAAGCATTTCATCACCACGCCTACTGGATGGACCCCTAATACATCTCAGGAAATCGGACTTCGTGCTGGAATTGGGAAAGCAGGGGACGGGTTGGATCAAAAGTATTTCTTAATCGACGGAAAGGATTCAAGAGACTACTTTATTAAACTAATAGGAAAATATAACCAATGGTTTTCCAAACATGGACTATAGAATTACCCAAAAAAGTGAGCAGTCTCCATCTAATTCCTAAACCTTTGTTCTAGACCAAAAAATATGGGGAAAATTAGGAAATTTGGGATTGTTGTTTTTCGAGTTGGGTGGTGAGGTCGGCCCATTTGTGAGTGAGACGATCGAGGTCGTGTCCCCATTGCTCGCGTTCGTGATGGAGGGCATTCCAGCGGGAGTAGTCTTGGTAGGTTGCCGGGTCGGCGAGTTCCACGTCCCGAGCCTTGATTTGTTCTTCGAGCTGACCAATTTCCTTTTCCAGCGAGGCGACCTGCTTTTCCAGGCGGGCGATGCTTTTTGAGAGGTCTCGTCGCGATGGAGCGTCAGGATTGACGACGGCGGTCTTGGCTTTCCCATTCGTGAGATGCTCGGTGGTGGGTTTTTCCTTTTGGGATTTCTCTTTTTTCTTGGATTTTTTCTTGTCGGGTGTGGCTTCCGGCGGAATCTGGTCTTCCAGTTCTTTGGCCCGTTTCCAGCAATAGTATTCATAATCGCCGATGTAATCTCGGGCTTGTCCGTCGTCTATTTCCACGACGCGTGTGGCTACTCGCATGAGGAATGTGGGGTCGTGCGAGATAAACACCATGGTTCCGGGGAATTGGAGCAGTGCGTCCGTTAACATATCCACGGATGTGGGGTCCAAGTGGTTGGTCGGCTCATCTAAGAGCAGGGTGTTGGCCGGCTCGACTAACATGCGGGCTAAAGCGACTCGATTGCGTTCCCCCCCGCTCAAGGCTTTGATGGGTTTTTTCTGATCATCACCGGAGAATAAAAACGCGCCGGCCAATCCTCTTAAAAAATTTCGTTCAGTCAGGGGTGCGGCTTCTTCCAGTGAATCCAATATGGAATGTTCAGGTTTGAGGATTTCTGCCTGGTGCTGAGCAAAATAGTGGAGGGTGACCCCATGACCCAAGGTTCTGGACCCTTTTTCGAATTCCAGGACTCCAGCCAGGATCTTAAGAAGTGTAGATTTTCCAGCCCCGTTCTCCCCGACCAAGGCCACGCGTTGTCCCCGTTCGACCGAAAAATCCAAGCTATCATAGATGATTTTTTCGCCATAGCGTTTCCCGATATCCCGTAGTTCAAACACGTCTTTTCCACTGGCCGGCGGGTCCGGGAATTTAAATCGCAACCGTTTCGTGTCCCGTTGCAATTCAATGCGTTTCACTTTTTCAAGTTGTTTGATCCGGGATTGCACCTGACTGGCTTTGTTGGCCTGGTATCGGAATCGGTCGACGAAGTTTTGAACGCGGGCAATTTCTTTGGATTGTCGATTGGCAGCCGCCTCTTCCTGGGTGTCGCGCTCTGCCCGGAGTTTTTGAAACCGCGTATAATTCCCCCGGTATTCCTGCAAAGTATGGTTTCGGACTTCCCAAATATGAGTGACCATGTTGTCTAAGAAGCCAATGTCATGGCTGATAATCAACAGTGTGAAATTCGAAGAGAGTAAAAATGATTCCAGCCAACGCTGCGTGGGTTTGTCGAGATGGTTGGTCGGCTCGTCCAGCATGAGGACGTCGGGGGCTGACAGCAATAAGTGGGCTAAGGCCACCCGCATGCGATACCCACCGGAGAGGGTGTCAATCTTGCGGTCCCAATCCGACTCTTGAAATCCCAATCCGGCAAGAATCCGCTTGGCTTCGTGATCGGGAAATTGATTCCGGTGTGTGGCATCGAGAATAGTATTTCCCGGCAAAGACTCCAGTTCCTGTGGCAAATAGCCAAGGCGAAGAAATGGACGTTGTCGAATCTTTCCGCTTTCTATCTCCTCCTCATTGAGGATCATGCGCATCAGTGAGGTTTTGCCTGACCCATTCGGACCAACGAGTCCCACACGGGTGTTGGGTTTGAGGTGTGCCGAAGCCTTAATGAACAGGGGTTTCGTGGGGTAGCTCTTTGAGATTTGTTCAATATGCAGCATGCGGAAACACCATCCAAATTGTGAGATGAAAACCGAGTCAAAACCCCTTTGTCATGGTCAAAAAGACGGAAAGGAGGGATGAAATTGGTGGAGCTGGCCGGGATTGAACCGGCGACCTCGTGAATGCCATTCACGCGCGCTCCCAACTGCGCTACAGCCCCACAACGAAAATGATGCTATCACGCGACCTCGGTTCGGTCAAGAAAATCAGAGGTCATAAGGGTCTGGCTCCCTCGTTGACAAATTATGCGTTGAGACCTACGATTCATCCTTGGAGCTCTGGCTAACCCGCTGGCCGAGTTTTTTTTTGTCCCGTGCTCTTGTCTTGTGCGTGTGGAGGAAGCTATGGCCGCATTGGTTGTTGTCGGCTCCCAATGGGGAGATGAAGGAAAAGGAAAAATTGTGGACCTTCTGGCCAAGGATGCGGATGTCATTGTCCGCTATCAGGGAGGTTCCAATGCCGGCCATACGGTTATTACCAATAAAGGCACCTTTATTTTTCATTTGATACCTTCGGGTATTCTCTATCGGGGGAAGGTATGCGCGCTGGGGAACGGGGTCGCCATTGATCCGGCTGGGTTGATCGAGGAGTTGGATCGTTTGATTGTCAAGGGAATTCCGGTTGGGAAGCGATTTCTTATTAGTAATCGGGCCCATGTCATCATGCCCTATCATAAGGCCATTGATAAGGCGGCCGAGCAGGCGAAAGGGGCTCGGCGGATCGGTACGACAGGTCGGGGCATTGGGCCGGCGTATGTCGATAAAATGGCGCGTGTCGGCATTCGCATGGGGGATTTGTTAAATCCCGATGTGTTGCAACAAAAGATTCAGGAAAACCTGGTGGAAATTAATGCGTTCTTAGAACGCATTTACAATGTGGATGGGTTCACGGTTGAGAAAATTTTTAAAGATTATCAAGCCTATGGCGAGCGACTCCGACCTCACATTACGGATGTCGCGTTGGTTCTGGACCGGGCCTTTGAGCGAGAGAAACGGGTGTTATTTGAAGGGGCCCAAGGGACCCATTTAGATGTGGATTTTGGGACCTATCCCTATGTGACATCTTCCAGTTCTTGCTCGGGTGGGGCGTGCACCGGCAGTGGGGTCGGTCCCACTACGATTACGGGAGTCCTGGGTGTGACCAAGGCCTACACCACCCGAGTGGGGGGAGGTCCGTTTCCGACAGAGTTGACGGATGAAATGGGTCAGCAACTTATGCAGCGTGGGAATGAGTATGGCTCAACAACAGGTCGAGCCCGCCGGTGTGGCTGGTTGGATATGGTGTTATTGCGTTATGCTGGTCGAATTAACGGACTGACTTCATTGGCCATTACTAAGTTGGATGTGCTGGATGGCTGCAAAGAATTGAAAATTTGTACCGGATACCGATATCAGGGGAAGCTCCACAAGGAAATGCCCGGTGATTTGCAAGTTTTGGCCGGGTGTGAACCGGTGTATGAACGATGGAAAGGGTGGACAGTCGACACGTCGGGTTTGAAGTCGTATCGAAGTCTACCGCCTGCTGCTAAACGGTATTTGGCCAGAATTGAGGAACTAACCGGGTGTCGCATTGATATGATCTCGACCGGTTCCAAGCGGGAAGATACCATTGTCGTGAGAAATCCAATGAATCGTTCCCGTAAAGGCTCATGAGGAAAGCGCATCTTTATGTCTTTCTCTGCTGTAAGTTTGACAACACCGGAATCCATTGTTAGCATCGCGACCCGGTGAGCCGCTAGCTCAGTTGGTAGAGCATCGCCCTTTTAAGGCGAGGGTCGTGCGTTCGAGCCGCACGCGGCTCACCATAAGTAACTAAAAATTGCCCCTCCATCTCATTTCCTTTCGTGTGAAGGCGACAGGTTTTGGTTTCACCCTTTTATCCAAAATTTTCCCCAGAGAATCTTAGATTTACCAAGTGATGTTTAATGAAGGTGTCCTCAGGTGACCTGCTGTTAGGTTCATCTTAAAACATTTTGCCTTTCTCCTCATTGATTAGCTTTTCTACCCTATTGCACTGAATAACGGTCCGAGAAGAATACGCCCACTCCCTGGGTCTCATCCTTAACATTGCACTGGTTGACAATATCATTTTGGGCTCGATTTGGGGATTGGGAAGAATAGGGGATTGATCGAAAGGGAAGGCACGGCCTTTCTGGTATATGTGGAACCCCTTTTTTTCTTACACAATTGAAGGTATAAGACATAATATTTTCAACTTTCTACCACTTAGGAGGGTGTGGTGAGGACATGATCATTTTCAAGGTTTCCTTCTGGGTACCTATTCTCTTGGTGAACACTCCCTTCGCATGATCGTTTTGAAATGCCAGTCTCCGAGGGATGAAATACCATGACAAAGGTATTACATAGCATGGGGTATGCCACGCCCCTGGTCATTGTTCTCGGGCTCCTATTGATCTACGTAATGGCACCGGAATTCTATTTGGCCTACATCCTGGAAGAAGTTCAACGCGAACAAGGCGCCGTGGAGATTGTGACCTTCTGGTCCGCAATAATCGGCGGGGCCATGTTGTTGGCGTCTAGCTGGACATTCTGGAAAAGCGGAAATTGGCCGGCGGCCGGTGTGATCGGAGCGGTTTCCGGCGCTTCGATTCTTTTTGCCGGAGAAGAAATTGGTTGGGGACAGATCCATTTTGGGTGGGAAACCCCTCTCTGGTGGAGTACGCGTTTTGGTGGATCAACAGACCTCCATAGCAGCCGGTTTCCTGTTCGCACATTGGCAGCCATATTTCTGTTCGTGATATTTTTTCTGTTACCGTTTGCCTGGAAGTTTCAGCTACCTCTTCGGTTGCCGGCAAATTTACAACCGGCCATCCCGGAAGGGCCGGTCATTTTCACCATTGCGTTTGCTACCCTCTATCGGGAACTCAAAGGTATCTACTTTTGGCTTACGCCGTATGGCTACCGAGATCGTTTTTATGAAGAATTTTTGTGGGGTCTGAATGAACAGAAAGAAATGTTGATTGGCATCGCCATGCTTCTGTATGCCCTCTACCGTCTGCCGTATCTTAAACAGATTCGTTCTCCGTCGTGAGTCATCGATTTCCTTCTTTGGTCCTCATCTTCTCACTTTCTTCCCGCATACACGGTTTATCTGGCTCCCATCAGTCCAGGGTGGAATGGTAAGGGTACCATTCTTATGGTTTTTCATCGCGTCATGCGAGTACGACAATGAAGCACTTTTGAACCGCAGAACTTCAGGTTGTGATGTCTAGTACTTAGGGAAGTGGAGTTAATCGAGCCAGGTTGGCGTTGGTTTGTGACAACACCATGGCGAAGGCTGCGAAATCAATTTCTGTCAATGGTTTTCCATTGAAACCTCGATCTACTAAGATGAGACCTATGGGTTTTTTGGGAATGTAGAGCGTTCCTGCAAATCCAGGTTCCCCCCCCCAATATTGAAGGAAATCGGGGGGCATGTCTCCTTCTGCTCCTTCTCCTTCGATTAAGGAAGAAAATCGCAAAGGCTGGAATTGATGGATGAGTCGGTCCCAGAAATTCCCCTTTTTAATCGGACAGTGAAAGGTCGCCTGTATCGCTTCCGAGTTTCCTCCGTAGCCAATCTTGGCTTCGAGCTTGTCTTTTCCCGGTACCACCAATGCGAGCCAGACCCGTTCAAATCCGCAGGAAACAAAGAGGGTCCGGGCTGCAAGGGTGAGCACGGAGGAGGGTTCAGATAGTTTCATGACCTGAATCGCAAAATCTAGCAATGGCCTATCGCATGGGGGTGAAGAAGGCAGAGAAGATACTCCTTGCTGAGCTGATTCAACCAATTCTGCAGGAGGGGGCCCTTCAGGGTGAATGGCTTGATAGATTGTTTGGGTAAGGTGAAGTAAATGTTGATTGTGAGGAAAGGTGCCCCTGGCGTCAGATGCGGGAAGAAAGTGCTGTCGGTCGATGTTGATAGCCGAGGCGATTTCCGAGGCTTGCCTAAAGGCTTTGGCCACGGTGTGTTCTAATTGGATCATGGAGAGGCCAAATGGGGGAAGAAACTGTTCGATCAAGCCATGAAGTACCTCTTCTTGTCCGGAAGCCAATGGGTTCAGGAGGCAATAACTCAATTCATTCGCGGCTCGAACAATACTTTCCATAATCCGTTGATCTGCTTCGGGCCGAGATTTGGCCCAGACGGGCTTTTTCTCCAATAGTTGGACCAGGCTGTCCGGCAGATTCCAATGCCTGGCCATGGCGGAAGCGATGACCTGCAGCGGTCGTCCCAAAAGCGTGAGTTCGGCTTTGGGGACCTTGGCAGGATCTTCCCGGCGTATGACTTCTAGTTGTTCGGCGACGTCGGGTCGACAGAGGGCAAGGATGAGGTCTCCCAGTGAATAGAGCATGGCATTGGTAAATAACGATCCCGTCTCCCCGTAATTAATGGCTTTTCCCAGTTCTTGTGCCTGGGTCCCCGCCACCAGGGCACGAGCCAGAAGGTGTTTCAAATTGGTGGTATCGGCCCCAAAGGTGTCGGCCTGTTCGATTAATTGGGCAGAGACCACCATGGCGCGAATGACGTCAAACCCGATAAGGGCTACCGCATAGGTTGGGGTTTTGACGGGTGTGCGGGTATGATAAGCAGGGCTATTGGCGATTTTGATGACGTTGGCCATCATGGCTTGATCGCGCATGATGATTTCTCCAATATCGCTGGCATTTGAGCGTTTATCCTGAGTAAGATTTAAGACCTGGATACAACTTTGCCTGAGGATAGGCAGTGTTTCCGGGGCTTCGGCAAGCAGACTGTCCAGAAAGGAAGCGGGTGTATGGTCACTGGCGGTGGCGGGTTTCATGTTGGTACGTCCGGCAGAGCAGAGTGCCAGGCGGTAATTCTGTGGCGTGGAAGTTTTAGATCACGGTAATGGAGCTTGGTAGTTGGCTCTAAGGTTAATTCTCGGTAATATTTTCCGAAACATTAAACCGTTCTCACCTTCGGGGTAGGAGGCCGGTCTCATTTTTGATTGAGTGATACCTGTATGAGAAATAGAATATCCTGCTCCGCTCAGGAGTTGAACCAATTAGATGCGGACATGATTCAATCGGTGGTTGGGGGAACGGTTTTCGAAGAAGGCCAGCAATATTTTTCCACCCAACGAGTCAAGATCCTTGATGCGGACCAGACGCAAATCACGTCCGAGGTCACTGGTGTCTATGGCGTATATACGCAAACCATTAAGTTGCGAGCGGGGACATTGTCGACCAGGTGTTCCTGCCCATCGACTGAGCAACCTTTTTGTCGCCATTGTGTGGCGGTGTTACTGCACCAATTCCATAACGGTTCACCACTTAAGCCAAGTGCTAAGGACAATTATAAGGACCCGGCTCCTCCTTCCGATCCGCGGGGACGGACCGGAGCACCCCAGGCGGAGGAATCTGCGGGTGCGGGTGATTTGAATTTTTGGGAAGCCATCCTGTTTATCGATTGGATACAGAAAGCGGTTGGTCTTTTAGGTAAGGAGGCCACCCTCCCGCCAGTTCCTGATTCGCTCGGGGGAGTGGCTCGAGAATGGGTCGGGGTGGTTGAACGCCTTAATTCACAATGTCTAGAAGGTGAGGAAGACCGTATGGATGCGTTGAGGAGCCTGCGATCAGCCGAAGGCATGGTCGAAAACCTCACGAAGAAGCTGGAATGTTTAAAGGAAGAAGCGGAGGTGGCTCAACAGAATTGCAGAGTGTTAGAGAAAAAAGTTCAACAATTACAAAAATCCTTGGCAGAGCTCTCGAAATCATCCAATTAGGTCAGTTGATTTGCGGTAGGCTTCATGGCCAATGTGATTTTTTACGCAAGGCGTGGACCAGTGAAAGGTTCGATTAGTCTTCCGACTTGTTCCCTAAAGGCAAAGACCCGACGGGTGGTTTAAAGAAATGCCAGGGTAATGAGGTCCGTAAATCATTCATGCTCGAATCTTTCTGGGCTCTTCTATCCGGGCAATTGACCCAGCTGTTCGGCTCACCATCTCAAGGACATTGTCGGCAATTTGGTCCAGCGCGATGATCGCTGGGGAAGTCGGAACCAATTCTACCACTGGAAGATATTTTAAGATGGATTGTTGCACGTGCATGTCTTCCGGGATGTGTCCTAAGATAGAGAGGTCGGTTCCGACATATTGCTTAAGTAGATGTTGTAAGTGCAGGGTATTGATTCTGGATTTGGGAGTCATGCGATTGAGGATGAGAGCGGGTTGAAATTTATTTAAAGCTTCTTGAGCATAGGCCACACCTGATTCGTTCGTTCTTCCAACTGCTTCCAGAACGGCTGTGACACTATGGAAGTCTTTGTCCAGAAGGGCGTTCGCCACTGGGTCGCGGGCTAAAAAAGCCGTAAGAACTTTTCGAATGGCGGCAAGTTTAATGAATCGATAGAGATCTAAGACTGAGGTCGGGTCAGGAGTGGCCACAGCCAAAAAATAGTCCGCGAGGAGAAAAAAGTCCAGTGCGTGATAACTGGTGCCCGCGCCAACATCAACCAGAATGATATCTGCATCCAGCTTTTGTAAGTGCCGAATAAGGCGTTTTTTTTTGGCATGTTGCATGTTTGCGGTAATCAGCGTTTCTCCGGTACCAGGAATGAGCTTCAGGGAAGAGAGGCTGGAAATTGGGTGGGCGATCTCATTTAAATTAGTAAGAGTGTTTGTCAAGAAATCTGTAAGAGTGGATGGGGGATGGAACATCCCGAACATGATGTGGAGATTAGCTCCCCCAATGTCCAGGTCGACCAGAGTGATGCGAAGTCCCTTTTTGGCGAGGAGGAGTCCAAGATTGCTGACGACCATGCTTTTTCCAACCCCCCCCTTACCGGAGGCCACTGAAATTATACAAGGCATCGGTTAAACTCCTCTCTCGTTGATTTCACATGGAAATGAGTAATACGATACTCAGAAAATAGCTTATCATAGGGCCTGTCTTATGCCCATGGTTCGGACCTTCACGGGTTGTGAAAGAGTGAAAGAAAATATGCCATGTTAAGGTGAATCAGGTAGCTCTTGCCTTTAAAAATGGAAAGTGCTAGGTTATTTTCGAGTAGAGTGGGCGTGAGCCCACTTTTTTTTGGTCTAGGTTTGTGGCCGCTGGTAGTGAGGAATTGGGGTGGCCTTTACGGCTGACAATCTTGAGCAAGTGATTCGCCAAGTAGGCGAGCCTATTGCTCGAGCCTTAGGAGTAGATATTTTCGAGGTTCAGTGCAGCGGGAGACCCGCCAACCTTTTAGTTCGATTAACTCTTGACAAAAAGGGGGGAGTTGGAATTGAAGATTGTGAACAATTCCATCAATCTCTGCGTCGAACCTGGGAAGTTCTTCACCCAGAGCAAGCTGGGTATCGGTTTGAGGTTTCTTCGCCTGGCCTAGATCGACCGCTCCGAAATCCAAAAGATTTTGAACGAGTGGTTGGCGAACGACTTCGAATAACTTTGAAAACTTCGATCAACAAACAATCAGTTGTCTTAGGGCAATTGCTTGCTGTCACAGACATGGGGATTCATTTGGTAGATGACAAAAGCAAGAATCCTCAGGAAGTCGTTGTGGCCTGGGACGAAATTGCCAAAGCGAGATTAGAGGTTTCGTTCTAACGTTTTACTGAAAATGTGCACCAATTGCCGATATCCGTTTGAACCGCTCATCGTGCCTTGCGAGGAATACATATGAAAAGTGAACTCATGTTGGTCATTGATCAAATCGGTCGGGAGAAAGGAATCGATAAGGCCAAAGTTATTTTGGCCTTGGAGTCAGCGCTTCTCACGGCCGCGAAGAAACGATTTGGGCATGGTGAAAATATTCAAGTCGACATTGATATGGAAACCGGCGAAATTTCGATCGTGAAGAAAAAGACGATTGCCGAGAACGTGCTGGATTCTAAGACAGAGATTTCATTGGAAGATGCCAGGAAAATTGACGATGAAGCTGAAATGGGAGACGAAATTGGCTCTCTCATTGATTTGGAAGAATTCGGGCGAATAGCTGCACAGGCCGCAAAACAGGTCATTTGTCAAAAAGTTCGAGAGGCTGAATGGGAATCGGTTGAACGGGAATATTCCAAAAAAGAGGGGGAGCTAGTTCATGGGGTAATTTTGGGCCAAGAGCGTCGGAATTACCTGGTCGACATTGGAAAAACCGAGGCCCTTCTACCCATTCAGGAGCAAATCCCACGGGAAGCTCACAGACGTGGGGATCGAGTACGGGCATTGCTGCTGGAAGTTCGACGAACTCCAAAGGATGTGCAAGTTATTCTTTCACGAGCTCATCCCCAATTCGTGGTGAAATTGTTTGGTCTGGAAGTGCCCGAAATTACAGAGAAAATTGTTGAAATTAAAGGGGTGGTACGTGAGCCAGGCGACCGGACAAAAATTTCAGTGGCCTCAAGGGACAAGGCGGTTGATCCGGTTGGCGCGTGCGTTGGCGTGAAAGGGTCACGTGTCCAGGCCATTGTTCGGGAACTGCATGGCGAAAAAATAGATATCATTCCATGGACAAATGATCCTCGTGTTTTTATCGGGGAAGCTTTGAACCCTGCCTCCATTGAAAAAGTCGGGATTGACGAACAAAAGAAGTCGGCATTAGTGGTGGTGGCCGATTCCCAGCTCTCTTTGGCCATCGGAAAGAATGGGCAAAACGTACGATTGGCCGCCAAATTAACAGGTTGGAAGATTGATATTATTAGCTCCACAGAATACGAAAAGCAAAAGCTTGAACGAGACCAGGAGATTAAAGCGGCTTTGGCTGAAGAGGCTGCTCAAATGACGGAAGAGCCGGCGGACAACGCCAAGGAAATTGAAAAATCCTCACAAGATGAAAACGTGGAGAATCCAGCGGTATTACCAACAGAGTCAGGGCAGACCTCGGGATCGTAAGTACGGATACGGCTTCACAGTAAAGGACGTGCATGAGAGTTCATGAGATAGCCAAAAAAATTGGGATGGAGAGCCGTTTGCTTATTCCTGAATTGGTACGACTTGGCATTCAGGTTAGTTCCCATAGCAATACCGTGGAAGACAATGTGGCCAAATGGGCGATGAATATTATACTTGGTAAAACTCCTGAAACAACGCCCAAGCCTGGGGATTCATCCGTTTCAGGGCATGTTGGTGTGAAAAGCTCTGAGGGAGGGCGTCTACTGAAAAAAGAATCGTCGACTTCCGGGAGGCATCGGTCTGAGGCAGTGGCCGAAGAGCCTAAAAAGGCCGGGAAAAAACATATACTGATTAAGAAGAAAAAAACGGAAGAAGAAATTCTGGAAGAGATGGGCGAATTGTCTCCAGTCGGGGAAGGTGAGGGAGAAGAGTCACCGGTCGTCCAGGAGGAGTCAGAGTCTCCATTGGAGACGGGTCCTGTTTTGACTCAAAGTCCTGGGGTATCCCCCGTAGAATCTCATCAGGAGGTTCCCGACGTATTGCCCCCTGAATCGGGAGGGCTTCCTGGTGTGGTGATCCCTCCACCGGTTCCTGAAGAAAAAAGTGTTGTATCCCCTCCCCCTAGTAAATCTACTGAAAAAGAGAGGAAAGGCGAAGGGAAGACAGACAAGAAGGCTGCGATTCCATCGCGAGAGGGTCCAATAGAGGAAAAAGGCAAAAAAATCAAAAAAGTTGCACGTGTCAAAGACGAAGATCTCTTTGCTGCACGCTTTGAAGATGCGGCGGTCTGGCAGGATCTTCGACCATTACCAACGTTGCGACGTGAGGAACGTACCCGTCAGGTTCAACAGCCTTCGGTGGGTGAAGTCACCAAACCCCGGAAAAAAGTTATGAAGGTCACTGCTGGGATATCCGTGAAAGATTTTGCCGAAGTGATCGGCCAAAAACCTACGGAAATTATTCGGAAATTAATGGATTTAAATATTGCGAAAACTCTCAATCAACCCATGGATTTAGAAGCTGGAGTGCTCATTGCGGAGGGATATGGCCTCGTGGTTGAAGCAGTGGCTGCTAAGGGAGGAGAGGCCCTCTTGGATGAGGCGCTTGAGGGAGGAGAACAAGGACAATTAGAACCTCGCGCGCCGGTGGTAACGGTCATGGGACATGTCGATCATGGAAAAACTTCGTTGTTGGATGCCATTAGGCAGACCCAGGTGACCGATCAAGAGGCGGGAGGGATTACTCAACACATTGGTGCTTCATTTGTGAAAGCCGGTGAACGTGGTGTGACGTTCTTGGATACCCCGGGCCATGAGGCCTTTACGGCCATGCGGGCTCGTGGGGCTCAGGTCACTGATATTGTGGTCTTGGTTGTAGCTGCAGACGATGGGCCGATGCCTCAGACCATTGAAGCCATTAACCATGCGCAAGCGGCCAACGTACCGATTATTGTGGCTGTGAATAAAATGGACAAACCGGGGGCCAATCCTGATCGGGTCAAGCAAAGTTTAGCCGAGCATGGATTGCAACCCGAAGCATGGGGAGGCCAGACCATTTTTGTTGAAGTTTCGGCAAAGCAAAACAAGGGGTTAGACCAATTGCTTGACATGTTGTTACTTCAGGCAGAAATTATGGAATTGAAAGGCGACTCTACTTGTTCCGCTCGAGGGATTGTTTTGGAAGCGAAACTTGATAAGGGACGCGGACCTGTTGCCACGGCGTTGATTCAAACCGGAACCTTACGGATCGGAGATGCGTTTGTCGTAGGGTCAGTGAGCGGCCGAGTGCGAGGTTTAACGTCGGACAAAGGCGAACGTTTAAAGGAAGCTGGGCCATCGATACCGATTGAAGTCATTGGTTTATTGGGGGTTCCTGAGGCCGGGGATCAGTTGGTCGTGGTGAAGGATGAGCGGGCTGCGAGGGAAATTGCCCAAGCCCGACAGCAAAAGCAAAAAGATATAGGTCTTGCATCCACTTCCAGAAGGACCCTTGAGGAGCTGTATGCAGAATCTAAAGAGGGGGAAATCAAGGAATTGCCCCTGCTTATCAAAGGGGATGTGCAAGGATCGGTGGGGGCGTTAGGCGATGCACTTCTGAAGATTTCTACCGACGCGGTTAAGCTTAAAATCATTCATAGTGGAGTAGGAGGCATTAACGAAACGGATGTCTTATTAGCGGCTGCCTCAAAGGCGATTATCATTGGATTTCATGTTCGTCCGGATTCGAAGGCGGCTGCTATTGCGGAACGTGAGGGCGTGGAAATCCGGTTGTACACCATTATTTATAATATTCTTGATGATATTCGTTCGGCTGCAGAGGGGCTCCTGGCTCCGACGATCAAGGAGCGAGTGATGGGGCATGCGGAGGTCCGGCAATTATTTTCCGTTCCGAAAATCGGCACCATTGCCGGCTGTTATGTGAATGATGGGTTCATATCCCGTTCGAATACCAAAGTAAGAGTCGTTCGTGATCAGGTGATGATCTTTGAAGGAAAAATTGGATCATTAAGACGGTTTAAGGACGATGCACGGGAAGTTCAGCAGGGCTATGAATGCGGAATTGGAGTTGAGAATTTTAATGATTTGAAAATCGGCGATGTGTTAGAGGCCTATGTATTGGAAGAGGAGGCCACAAAATTATAATGCTGAATGGATAAGGGAATTCTGAATGGGGATGATCGTGGGGTTGTGCACGCTCGAACTCCATATCCCTGATGTCCAATCGTTGAAAGGGAAGCGTCAAGTTCTCTCAAGCTTGATTGTCCGGTTGCGAAATCGGTTTAATGTTTCCGTTGCTGAAATTGATGAACAAGACCTTTGGCAAAAAGCCATTCTGGGGGTGGTATGTGTGGCGAATGACACGGGAAGGGTCAATCAAGTCTTAGACCAAGTCCTCAACTTTATACGATCTCATCCCTCCCTCGAGATTTTACGATCTCAGATTGAAGTCTTGTAAGCCTCCATTATTTTCACGTCATGGCAAAAGCAAATAGTAGTCGGGCGACGCGGGTTGCTGATCAGATCCGGATGGAAGTGGCGGAGATTCTTTCCAGAAAAACGAAAGATCCACGTATCCAATTCGTGACCGTGACAGGTGTGAAGATGACGGCTGATCTCAAAATTGCTCGGATATATGTGACCGCTTTGGATCAAGCACATTTTGATCAAGTGACGGGTCCGGGTCTAAAAAGCGCTGTGGGGTTTGTTCGATCGGAATTGGGCCGACGGTTGAATCTGCGCTATACACCCGAAATAGTTTTTTATCGTGATACGAGTGCCGAGTATGGGAATCGAATTGAAAAGTTGCTGGATTCCCTTCATGAGGAATCTGGGGATTCCGCGAAAACTGAGGCATCCTCCTCTCTCCTCAACAAGAGTGAAAGTATGGAGGGGTAATGGCACCAGTGGCGTCTTTTGTCCACCATTCTAACACCGGGAAGGTAGCACAGGGGATGGCCTTTCATGGCGTCCTGAATGTTAATAAGCCTGAAGGATGGACGTCGCATGATGTGGTGCAACGCCTCAGGTCAGGTTTGGGCATTCAGAAAGTCGGGCACGCGGGTACCTTGGATCCCCATGCGACAGGTGTGTTACCGGTCTTAATTGGAAAAGGAACCAAAATTGCCCAGTATCTGTTGGGATGGGAAAAAGAATATGGCGCTGTGCTTCAATTGGGCCAGCGGACTGATACCCAAGATGCGTGGGGTAGGGTATTAGAAGAATCTCCGGTGGAATCTGTGACTGAAGATCGTATCCGGTCAGTGTTTGCGACCTTTCAAGGGTCAATTCAGCAAGTGCCACCCATGTACTCGGCTGTGAAAATCGGGGGCCAACCCTTGTATAAAAAAGCCAGGAGAGGCGAGACGGTTGACCGACCCGCAAAAACCGTGGTGATCCATGAGTTAGAAATCCAAGAATTGAAGGTCCCTGAGGTCGCATTTCGGGTTGTCTGCTCTAAGGGTACCTATGTTCGAACGCTTTGCGAGGATATTGGAAACGTATTACAGGTAGGTGGACATTTGAAATGGCTTCAACGACGAAGGGTCGGGCCTATTCATGTTGATCAGGCCCTTGAGATAGAATCCTTGCTTGGGGGGCTTGAATTCTCCCAACGGGATGGGGCATTTTTGGGTTTGGACCAGGCTTTAGGAGGTTTTCCCGCCATTGAGGTCGATAGAGATGATGCTCGAAAGGTACTCCATGGGAATGCGATCTCCTGGGATCGTGTGGTCAACTCGTATTTGGAACCAAAAGCTTTACCCAGTGGCGAACATATGGTGAGGGTGAAGCAGAAAGATGGGCAATTACTTGCTTTGGGAAGAGGCCCGGTTTTCCAGACAGGCAGGGGGGGGGCCGTATTAGCGATTGAAACCGTGTTGGCCTAGGATAAAAAATAGTTTTGATTCATGGGGATTAGACGACATTTCTAGAAGGAATTTTTACTGAATTCATGTAACCTTGAGGAACTGGAGGAGGAATTATGGGCTTGACGAAAGAAGCAAAAACCGCCGCAATAGAATCGCATCGGATTCATGACAAGGACACGGGTTCGTCTGAGGTGCAGATTTCCTTGTTGACGAATAGAATCATGGGTTTGACCGAACATTTTAAGACACACAAAAAGGACCATCATTCCCGACGGGGCCTTTTGCGATTGGTGAGTAAGCGGAGAAAGTTATTAGATTATTTGCGGCGTCGGGATGAGGGAAAATACCAATCCGTGATTGCTGCACTGGGCATACGAAAATAAGACAGAATGCGGGTTTTAGGGTGAGCAGAAGAATCAATGAAATGGGAGACAGATGCCCGGCTCTCAATGCGAAGCGAAGCCTCACGCTCCATATCAATATATCCACTTAAGGATCAGAAAGGTTGAAACATGATTCATTTCGTTGAAATGGAAGTTGGTGGTCGCCCGCTTCGATTGGAGACTGGTCGAATGGCTAAACAGGCGGATGGTGCCGTGTTGGCGACCTATGCCGATACAGTGGTGTTGGCCACGGCGGTTGCCTCAAAGACCTTGAAGCCTGACGCCGATTTCTTGCCTCTGACCGTGAACTATCAAGAAAAAGCCTATGCAGCTGGAAAAATTCCTGGAGGATTTTTCAAACGGGAAGGAGCTCCCAGCGAAAAAGAGGTGTTAACCAGCCGACTCATTGACCGTCCGATTCGCCCATTAATGCCGGAAGGGTACTTTTATGAAACCCAGATCATTGTATCGGTGCTCTCTATTGATCAGACCATGTCTTCGGACGTCATCGGCATTGTAGCCGCGTCGGCAGCGCTCGCTGTTTCTGATATTCCCGGTTCCGGGTTATTGGCAGGGGTACGAATTGGAAAAGTGAACGGCCAATTTGTGGTCAATCCCGATAGAAAGGCACAGGAGAAAAGCGAGTTAAATCTTGTGGTGGCCGGAACGAAGGATGCGGTGATGATGGTCGAAGCTGGGGCGGATGGGCTTTCAGAAGATACGATGATTGACGCGATCGAACTGGCTCATGGTGAAATCAAGAATATCGTCGCCAAAATTGAAGAATTACAAGCGAAAGCGGGGAAAGCCAAGCGGGTATTGCAGATGGAAGCCATTGATTCTGAACTTGAGCAAGCTGTACGCCAGGTCGCAGCTGCTCCCATTTGTGAGGCCATGTATATAGCGGCAAAAGCCGAACGCCAGGATCGGTTTGCCCAAATTCTTCAAGAAGCGATTGAAACGGTTGCCGGAGAGGATGCCGACCGGAAGGCCAAGGTTAAAAAAGTGTTTGCCGATTTGGAATATTCCGAGGTCAGGAGAATGATTTTGGAAAAAAAGAAGAGAGCCGATGGCCGGGGTCTATCCGACATTCGTCCCATATCTTCTGAGGCAGGGATTCTTCCCCGGACTCATGGGTCGGCGTTATTTACCAGAGGGGAAACCCAGGCATTGGCGGTCGTGACCTTGGGCACTTCAGATGATGAGCAACGGATTGATGCGTTGGAAGGAGAGTATTTCCGGTCATTTCTATTGCATTATAATTTTCCGCCTTTTAGCGTGGGTGAGGCAAAAATGCTTCGAGGGCCGGGACGGCGTGAAGTCGGCCATGGCAAATTAGCCGAACGCGCGTTAGCGGCCGTGCTTCCTACCAAGGACGAGTTCCCCTATACCATTCGACTAGTCTCCGATATTTTGGAATCAAACGGGTCCTCTTCAATGGCGACGATTTGTGGCGGGGCATTAGCCTTAATGGATGCGGGAGTACCTATCAAAACGCCAGTAGCAGGAATTGCGATGGGTTTAATTTTGGAACAGGGGGGCGTCGCGATTCTTTCAGATATTTTGGGAATGGAAGACCATCTTGGCGATATGGATTTCAAAGTGGCTGGTACACGAGATGGAGTTACAGCACTGCAGATGGATATTAAGATTGCAGGAATTACCCCTGACCTGATGCGACAGGCTCTGGCGCAAGCCCGTGAGGGGCGATTGCACATCCTTGGGAAAATGGATGAATGCTTGGCTGTCCCTCGTACCGGGCTGGCAGCCTATGCGCCACGCATCACCACACTTCAGATCAAACAAGATAAAATCCGGGATGTGATTGGGCCTGGGGGCAAAATGATCCGTAGCATCATTGCCGATTGTGGGGTGAAAGTGAATGTCGATGACTCAGGAGTGGTTACGATTGCAGCGGTAGACGGGGAGTCGGCCCAAAAGGCAATGGATATGGTTCAGCGGATCGTTGAAGAAGCAGAGGTTGGGAAAATCTATCTCGGGACGGTGCGAAAGATTGTAGATTTTGGCGCCTTCGTGGAAATTCTCCCTGGTATGGATGGGCTTGTGCACATTTCCCAATTGGCCCCCCACCGCGTGGCATCGGTTACAGACGAAATTTCTGAAGGAGAGCAAATTTTGGTGAAAGTTTTGGAAATCGATCGACAAGGGAAGATTCGTCTTAGCCGAAAAGACGCCATGGCCGAACAGACCGATAAAGATCAACTCACCTCTTAAGCCTGCCTGAGTAACAACACGTGTATAAAAAAGTCATTTTGGATAATGGAGTCCGGGTTGTCCTGGAGCGGATGTCATCTTTGAAATCCGTGGCCTTAGGAGTATGGGCTACGGTCGGCAGTCGTGATGAAGAAAAAAGTGAGGGTGGCCTCTCTCATTTCATTGAGCATATGATGTTTAAGGGCACGCCAAAAAGGACGGCGTCCCAAATTTCCAATGAGATCGATGCCTTGGGTGGTGAAATGAATGCCTTTACTACTCATGAGGCCACGGCTTTTTATGTAAAGGTGCTGGATCAGCAGATGAGGCTGGCTTTTGATCTCATTGCCGATCTATTTCACCATTCAAGATTTTCTGCCAAGGACATTGCCAAAGAAAAACAAATCGTTCTTGAGGAGATCCGTACGGTCCAGGACGACCCAGAGGACTATATTCATGAATTGCATGCCAAGGATATTTTCGGCTCCCACCCGTTGGGGCGTCCAATTCTAGGGGACCCTGGGGTAATGAAAAGACTCAGCCGTCAAGTGCTCATGCAGTATAGGAAACAGCATTATCGCCCTGAACACACCATTGTCGCAGTGGCCGGCAACTTCTCTTTTTCAGAAATTATTGATACCGTCAACGCATATTTTGGTAAGTGGAAGCAGGGTGGATACGCGAAGCCTTGCCCAAGCATCCAGAAAACACCATGGCCTGATCGGCCACAGGAACGCCAAAGTCTTCACGTTAAACCATTGGAGCAGGTTCATGTGTGTGTCGGGTTTAAAGGGTTGCCGGTGGGGCATCCGGATCGTTATGCGGCGTATGTCTTAAGCACTATCCTGGGAGGCGGGGTCAGTTCGCGATTGTTCCAGGAAATCCGGGAAAAACGGGGATTGGCCTATACCATTTATTCTCATCTTTCAGGTTTTTTGGATGGTGGGACCCTCACCGTCTATGCCGCCACTCGCCCGAATGAAATGGCAGATGTTATTGATCGAATTTGTCAAGAAACCAAGAAATTATGTCGTCGGGAAGTGGCGAGGAATGAATTAGAGAGAACGAAAACCCAATTAAAGGGAAGTTTGATGTTGGGCTTGGAAGGAACGTATGGGCGGATGAATAAGTTGGCGAAAGACGAAATGTACCAAGGGCGTCATGTCACCCTCCAGGAGATGGTGAAGGCCATTGATCGGATTACCCCTGAACAAATTCGTCATTTAAGCCAGAAATTATTTGATCTCCAGCAGTTTGTGGTCACGGCATTGGGACCCGTCCCAAAAAGGGGAATTCCGAGGTGGGGATGACCGTTAAAACCGCTTATTTTTTCGCTTGACAACCATGCCCTGGATGAGTAGCATTGGACCCTCTCGAATACCTCGTTTTCCTTTTTGGATTAGGGGTATGCAGAACTGGGGAAAAGTGGTTTTGTAAGATAAGATAAACAAAAGGTAAGTTGTTTTTTAATTTTTTGTCATTCTAACACTGTAAGGAGGGAGCAGATGAAGAAGTCATCTCTACGTCGGGAATTGGTAGCTCTCTGTGCCTTTGGCCTGTTGAGTCTTGGATTAGTAAGCGTTGGGTATGCAGCTGGTCCTGGTCCTGACAAGTCAAAGGGTGACCCAAATGATATCACTCACCAGGGTGATATTTCTTTTAAAGGTGAGCCAGCTACCAGTTTAAAGGGGCGGGTTTTTGGCCATTGGGCGGACAACCCTGAGGGAGAAATATTATTCGGAATTCAGTATTGGAACACCTCTGAACCAGCAGAAACAGGCAATCCTCCAGGCAGGGCTTCCGATGATCGAATTCAAACGCTTCCTGAGACATTGTTTTCCTGTTGTGCCTGGGGTTATCAGGGCGGAAACGAAAAGAACAGTCCATATGCAGGATGGTATACCCCGCAAACGACAGTCCGGTTAGCAGTCAAGGACAAAGCGTTAATGGACCAAATCACGAAGGCTGCCCAAGACTTCGTAGCCATGGAAGTCCAATTAGATGGTCGTACGGTAACAGGATTTAAATTGTTACAGGCGGAATAAACCTTTGTCGATCATTCATAATTAGAATAAAAATTTTAGTCGAGGAGGGAAGCCATTATGAAAAGTGCTAAGAAGAAAGGGTTGGCCCTTGTTGGAGCCGTGGCGCTAGTTGGGGCTATGGCCTCGAGTGCAATGGCGATTGAAGCCTTTCAGGAGCGGTTTGAGTGGGGTGATTTAAGCAAGCCGACGACCCTGCAAGGTCGCGTTGCTGTAGTAGATCCTTACGATAAGGCCGTCTGGATCAATGTTGCCGTATTTGGTGGGAATGCGGAGAGTGGATATTATTGGCAAAAATATTACCCGGGCAAAAACATCAAGGTGTATCCAGGGAGCGATGAGGTGTGGAATACCCTGGTCGCTGCTGGGAAGGACTCCTCGAGTCAAGCAGTGATGACGGACACAAAGCCATCAAATTATGGGTTGGTAGAGATTGTTGTTCAAGAAACCGAGCAAAACCATCGGGTGGTTTCATCAGCCAAGGCAGTTCCAGAGGTAGCAGGAACTCCAGAAAAACCACGAAGTGTTCATAGTCTTCGTTCAATGCCGGTATTGGAAGCCATGAGGGCCGATAGTTGGCCAAACAATCGAAAAATGCTCTATGATGTCTTGATTCCAGACGGGAAAGCTATTGTTGGAGTTATTCCAAACTCCGATCAGGGAACTGGCCAAATCTACGACCCGACAAAAGGGCAGTATGAAAAAGTAGAACCCTATAAGCAGTAAGGTTCAGGCATTGATGAATTTACAAGAAACTCTTTACGAAAAGGGTTGAGTAAAAAAAGGCCTGCGGATATCCGCAGGCCTTTTTTTGTTAATTGCCCGCATCATTCAATCTGGCTTTGAATTCAGCAAGTCTATTGAGGGCCTCAAGAGGAGTCATTGAAAAAAGATCCATTTGTTTGACTTCATCTAATATAATATGAGGTTTTGGCGAGACTGGGTCGAGAGGAGGGGTAGGCAAGGTCCCCTCACAGACTGATACATTTGTAGAGGAGGTATCCTGTTCAAGCTGAGTCAGGATATTTTTTGCACGATCCAGTACCTGTTTTGG
The DNA here is from genome assembly GCA_021604105.1 of Nitrospirales bacterium. GTDB lineage: Bacteria > Nitrospirota > Nitrospiria > Nitrospirales > UBA8639 > Nitrospira_E. Next base: position 40,019 of record BQIW01000013.1, read on the forward strand.
AATCCCTGCCAGTTTGGCAACTTGAATTCCGTAGCTTCGATCGGCTTTTCCTTGGACAATCTTTCTGAGGAACAAAACATCCTGTCCTTTCTCCTGGACGAGGACCGTATAGTTTTTGATTCCTTCGCGCTGCGCCTCTAATTGAGTCATTTCATGGTAATGGGTGGCAAAAAGGGTTCGTGCTCCAAGATGTCCACGGTCTAAAATATATTCGGCCAATGCCCATGCGATACTCAGTCCGTCATAGGTGCTGGTTCCCCTGCCAACTTCATCCAGTAACAATAAGCTTCGGGAAGTCGCGGTATCCAAAATTCTGGCTGTTTCACTCATTTCCACCATGAAGGTGCTTTGCCCGGCACTGAGATCGTCAGCGGCACCCACTCTCGTAAAAATCCGGTCCACGATGCCTATTCTGGCTGATACAGCCGGCACAAAGCTTCCCATTTGAGCCATCAGCACGATCAGGGCAACCTGCCGCAAATACGTACTTTTTCCGGCCATATTCGGACCGGTAATTAATAAAAGTCTATGGGTGTCCAAGTCTAGTCGTGTATCGTTGGGAATAAATCCTTCGCTTTGTTGAAGGTGTTCAATGACCGGATGGCGACCTTCCGTGATCTCGATTGTTCCGCCATCATGGACTGTTGGTGGATGATACCGGTTGACGGCAGCTGCCTCCGCCAAACCCGTCAGGACGTCCAACCTGGCCAGTTGCTGGGCCATTCCCTGGATTCTGCTGGTAGCAGATGCGACACGGAGACGGATTTCACCAAATAACTGCCCTTCAAGATTTTTTATCTTTTGGTCCGCGCTCGAGAGCCGACCTTCAAGATCTTGTAGCTCTCCGGTCGTAAAGCGTTCGGCGTTGACCAGGGTTTGTTTCCGGTGGTAATCGGCGGGAACTCGAGATAAATTCGCTTTCGTCACTTCAATGTAATAGCCAAAGACCTGATTGAATTTCACCTTAAGAGAGTCGATGCCAGTCCGGTTGCGTTCCCGAGTCTCCATTTCGGCAAGTAAACGGGTGCCTTCTTTTGCCAGAATTCGCAACTCATCCAGTTCCGCATTCACTCCTGTTTGAATAATGCCCCCCTCCTTGGCGGAAAGGGGCGGATTGGGAATAATGGTGTCGGCAATCCAGGACGAGACATCCTGGAGGGGATCCCACGCCTCATGAATCTTTTGGAGCATAGGAGACTGGAGAGACGGTAAGAGTTTGTGCAGTACGAGTAAATTTTCCAGAGAGCGATGGAGATTAATGAGGTCTCGGGGATTGGCCACTTCCAGGACAATTCGACTATTCAGTCGTTCAAGGTCTTGTACCGTTTTCAGATGGTCACGGATCGTCATGCGAATCCCAAGAAGAAGGACCAGTTCTTTTACGGCCTCCTGTCGTAGTTGTATGGCCGTGACCTGTGTCAGGGGACGGACGATCCATTCCCGCAAAAGTCTTGTTCCCATTGGAGTTTTGGTCTTGTCCAATGTTGTGAGTAAAGTAGGGCTTTGGCGTTGTTCGGATACGGGCTTGAGCACTTCTAAATTTCGGAGGGTGGTCTGATCCAATTGCATTTCATGTTCGAGGAGTCGAATCCATGGCCGTCGTATATGGGCATGCACGAGAGTAGGCTGAGTGTCAGCCAAATAGTGTAAAAGGCCGCCTGCGGCCTGAAGTCCGGATTGGAGCCCATGTAGCTGGAGGTCTTCGACATGATTGACTTGAAAAATTCTGGTGAGGATCGTCTTGCTTTCCTCAAGGCCAAAGGTTGTGGTATCACGGGGCACGATACGGGCGATAGGTAAGGATTGGAATGCGGAGGACATTGCCTCTTGTAGTCGAGCAGGAAAAAGCACTTCTTTGGGCTCAAGGCGGACCAGTTCATCGACGACGCTTTGTAACGAATGCTTCATCCAGGATTCTGAGATCCAAAATTCGCCGGTTGAAAGGTCTAAGGAGGCCAGTCCGAAGCGCCTGGCAGAGGTATTCTCCGTTGAGGATGACGGCGTGTAACATAGGGCTGACAGAAAATTGGCCTCTCCTGCCGGAAGCAATTCATGATCGTATAAGGTTCCAGGAGTAAAGACACGCACGACTTCCCGACGGACGAGCCCTTTGGCAAGCTTGGGGTCTTCGACTTGCTCGCATAAGGCCACGATTTTTCCAGCCTTTAAGAGTTTTGCGATATATCCGGTTGAAGTGTGATAGGGAACCCCGCAAAGGGGAATGGCTTCCCCTTTGGCTTTGCCTCGTGCGGTTAATACGATGCCGAGGAGTTTCGAGGCTTCTTCCGCATCCTCAAAAAACATTTCATAAAAATCTCCAACACGAAAAAATACTATGGCATCAGGATGTTGAGCCTTTACATCCTGAAATTGGCGCATGAGTGGGGAGAGTTCTTGGTCTTTCATCGGGTGAGCTGTTTAGTAAATATAATTATTAGGTGGTGCCGGAACCGTCTGAAATGAGTGTGCTGGTTATGTCATGTGTGGGTGGATGCCGAGTATTTTTTATTCCATTCGACCGGAGGGCCGCACAACTGTGTTGGTTCAGTTGTATGCGGTACCCATAAGTAGAGTCAATGTGGGTGTGACAAATTTCCTTGTATGTTGGACAATTTGCGGATAGTTTGGGGGCCGGTTCCAGAGAGGGTTACAAGGCGGCTGTTTTCTGCCTCTCCGTATTCCAAGCAAATGGTCATGTGGTCGGAGGGTAATATATGAGGGAATCGCTCCGCCCATTCAATGATAACAATGGTGTTTGGGGTGAAATATTCCTCCAATCCTAATGTGGATACATCGGATGGCCCCTCAAGGCGATATAAATCCACATGAATAAGCGAAAGAGTACCTGGATATTCTTGAATTAGGGTAAACGTGGGACTGCTGACTTGATCCATTGGAATTCCTAGCCCAAGAGCAACCCCACAGGTGAGAACGGTTTTTCCTGCTCCCAAATCACCCGTTAGAGCCAACACGTCTCCTCCTGTTAATTGTTGACCTAACCGTTCACCGAATTTGATGGTTTCCTGGGCAGATGCCATGTGTAGTTGAAAAGCATCCCCGGTTGAGGTCTGAGATGTGAGGTGAGAGGGATCCAGATTCATGTGTTCCTGCTAATGAGAAAGTGTATGGGTCAATGCATGAGGAATAGCTGTCAACACATCCCCTGCGATCAGACCTGGTTCACCGATGGTAGCCGCAGCCAGATCGCCTGCCAATCCATGCAGATAGACGCCAGCCCTGGCTGCATCCCACCCGTTTAAGCCCTGAGCTAATAAACCGGTAATGATACCGGTTAGGACATCTCCCATTCCTGCGGAAGCCATTCCAGGATTCCCTGTCGGACAAATGGCCACTTGTCCATGGGGTTCGGCGATGATGGTTCGGGCACCTTTGAGTACCAGAATCACCTGATGTTGTGTGGCAAACCGTTTGCTTACGCCGATGCGATCCTCATTGACTTGTTTGGAGGTGCCTCCAAGTAGCCTGGCCATCTCTCCAGGATGTGGAGTCAGGATTGGCGGGCGTTTCAAGGCTGAAAATATTTGGGTATGTTGGGCTAATCCATTGAGAGCATCGGCATCTAAAACGCAGGGTGCCTCCAGTTTTGGAAGAAGATGACGCAAGACCTCGGTTGTATCAGGGGAAATCCCCAAGCCGGGTCCGAAAGCCAGAGCCGATTTTTGGGCGGCGAACGCAAGAAGGTCTGGGTAGGCCTCCATTCCCAGCAGGCGTTGGGACGATTCCGGCATGGGTGCAGTCATCACCTCTAGTAGCTTTGACTCTAAAATTGGGGAAATGCTTTGAGGAGCGGCCACGGTGGCCAGGCCGGCTCCAACACGAAGTGCCCCTAGTCCAGCCATAGCCGGAGCTCCCGTTTTTCCCTGTGAACCACCAACAATTCCTGCATGTCCAAAGGTCCCCTTATGTGAGGACAGAGGGCGATGAGGAATAAGGGGGCGAACCATTTTTTGAGACAGAAGGTGAATCTGGGGATTCAGGTCCAATATAAATTCCTGGGGAATTCCAATATCCACGGTCTGGATGGTTCCAACATTGTCAATGGCTGAACCCAGATACAAGCCGATTTTCGGGCATCCGAACGTCACGGTGAGATCGGCCTGAACAGCCCCTCCCAGTATGGCCCCGGTGTTGCTATCCAATCCGGACGGAATATCTATAGCCACGGTAAAGGCCTGCGAGGCATTCATGGCACCGATGGCGGAGGAGTAGGGCGGGCGAACCACAGAAGAGAGGCCCGTACCAAGAAGTGCATCGACAAGAATATCGGCGTCTTGGGTAAGGGAATGGAGAGATTCCTCTGAAGGATTCACGATTAACAGAGATGGTCTGTGAATTTTGCTAAGTCGTCGATACATAATCTTCGCATCGGGACTGAGTGCCTTGAGCGGAGCCATCAAGACGACCTTCAGTTTGGCACCTTTTTTTATCATGAGCCTGGCAACGACCAAACCATCTCCACCATTATTCCCCTTGCCACAAAGAATGACGACCTTTTTGCCTTTAGGGGAGCCATAGGCTTCGATGAGATGGCTCATCGCACCGGTTCCCGCCCGCTCCATTAAGGTTATGCCGGGAACCTTGGTTTCTTGGATCGTGCGCCGATCAAGCGTTTGCATCTGTTCAGCCGTTACGACCCACATAAGCAAATCACAGGAATAAGGAAAAATGGTTGGTTAAAGCATGAGCCACAGCAAATCATGCGTAGATGGGTTCGGACGATATTTGGGTTCTACACGGTTGTTGAATTGACTCGTGGGTGTCTCCGGATTATTCACCGGTTACACGGATGAGATCCTGATTTTCCTCGAAGACGCTAACCCAGGAGGTGTTTCATGTCACGGACCGCTCGTTCAAGTCCGACAAACATGGCATGAGCGATAATGCTATGACCGATATTGAATTCTTCAATTTCGGAAATGCCGGTCAGCCGCCTAATATTTCGGTAATTCAGCCCATGTCCCGCATTTACATGCAATCCTAATTTCGACGCAAGTTTGGCCGTTTGAACCAACGCGTCAAGCTCAACATCTTCTTCCTGCTGACGCCGGGTATTCGCATACCGACCGGTATGGATTTCTATGCAATCTGCTTGGACTTTGTGGGCGGCGCGAAGTTGATTGACATCAGGATCAATGAACAGACTGACGGGAATGCCCCCTTCATGGAGCAATTGCACCATAGTCTGGATACGGTCACGATGTTCGATCACGTCCAACCCACCCTCTGTCGTGAGTTCCTGGCGCCGCTCGGGTACGAGGGTTACCAGGTCGGGTTTAATGTTCAAGGCTATTTTGGCCACGGCATCGTCAGCGGCCATTTCTAAGTTGAGATGCGTCTGAACGGTTTCACGCAAAATAGTCAGGTCCCGGTCCTGAATATGCCGCCGGTCCTCCCGGAGATGCACCACAATGCCATCGGCCCCGGCCAGGTGAGCCAACGAAGCCGCGACAATGGGGTCTGGTTCATGTCCTCCGCGAGCTTGGCGAAGCGTAGCCACGTGGTCGATATTCACGCCAAGTCGTGCCATGGAAGTCCTTGGAGGTCCGGGTGAGTAATGAATCAACGAGATCTCATTATTGCAAAAGGGAAAATCTTCCTGCAATAAAGGAATTTTCAGTTCAGGGGGGAGTGATTCGGGAAAAATTGCCTGAAAAATCCCATACTCTGAAATTGACTGGTCGCGTTACCTCATCTAGAATTAAAACTCTATTAAATCGTACGATTATCTATCCATTTCCTTCCCAAACCATCAAGGACGATTCGTCATTTTACACAAACAATGGAACCTTTTTACCGAATTCAACGTTTGCCAGGATATGTCTTCTCTCAGGTTCAAGAGTTAAAACTCCAAGCCCGGAAGCGGGGAGAAGATATCATTGATTTAGGCATGGGCAATCCTGACCAGCCCACACCCCGTCATATTGTAGATAAATTGATTGAAACCGCGCGACTTGGGCGCAATCATCGCTATTCGGCTTCACGCGGTATTACGAAATTGCGTCATGCCATTTGCGATTGGTATCAACGAAATTACGAGGTTAGTCTCGATCCGGAGACCGAAGCCATTGTGACTCTGGGTGTGAAAGAAGGGTTGGCGCATTTAGCCCTGGCCATGGTGGGCCCGGGTGACGTGGTGCTGGCACCGACCCCGACGTATCCGATTCATATGTACAGTGTGATTATCGCGGGCGGCGAAATCCGCGGGGTTGAATTAGGGCCGGATTCGGATTTTTTCGAAAATCTGAAAAAGGCCTTCAAGCAGACACAACCGGCTCCTCGAGCCTTGATCATCAGTTTTCCTCATAATCCAACCACTCGCGTGGTTGATTTGGAGTTTTTTAAAAAAGTCGTGGAGTTTGCCCTGGAACACCAGGTCTGGGTCATTCATGATCTGGCCTATGCCGATATCGTGTTCGATGGTTACAAAGCCCCCAGCCTTCTTCAAATTCCTGAAGCCAAACACATTGGCGTGGAATTTTACTCTCTCTCGAAAAGTTATAACATGCCGGGATGGCGAGTAGGATTTTGTGTCGGGAATCGTGAAGTTATTGGTGCGTTGACGAAGATCAAAAGTTACCTGGATTATGGCATGTTCCAGCCTATCCAAATTGCCAGTATTATAGCCCTGAACGGTCCGCAGGATTGCGTGAAAGAAATTACCGGACGGTATGAGCGAAGGCGCAATGCTCTGGTCCGCGGCCTCAACCGAATTGGTTGGTCGATCGATTATCCCCGCGCCACCATGTTTGCCTGGGCAAAAATTCCACAGCCCTACCTTGGAATGGGATCGTTGGAATTTTCCAAGTTATTGTTACGGGATGCCAAAGTTGCGGTTTCACCGGGCATAGGGTTCGGCGAAGGTGGCGATGACTATGTTCGCTTTGCATTGGTCGAAAATGAGCACCGGATTTTCCAGGCTGTTCGAGGAATTCGTCAGGCCTTAAAACTGGATGGAGACGCATAATGCAAAAGACAATCCAGGTTGGGCTGATCGGGTTTGGTACGGTGGGGACAGGAGTCGTAAAGATTCTTCAGGAAAATAGCAGCCTCATCACGAAACGTGTTGGAGTTCCGGTGTCACTTGTGCGAATTGCGGACTTGGATGTGAAAACACCTCGCGGGATTTCGGTCCCTCAAGGGGTACTCACGACGGATGTCAGGGATATTCTGGAGGATTCCGCTATTGATATTGTGGTGGAATTAATTGGCGGGCATGAACCGGCGAAAGGGTTTATTCTTCAAGCGCTTGAACGAAAAAAGTGTGTGGTCACGGCGAATAAGGCGTTGCTGGCCGATCATGGAGAAGAAATCTTTGAGGCGGCATTTAAGGCAGGCGTTGATCTCGGATTTGAAGCGAGTGTCGGGGGAGGCATACCCATCCTTCGATCACTCACCGAGGGCTTAGCTGCAAACCGGATCTTATCGATTACGGGGATCATGAATGGGACGTCAAATTATATTCTGACCCGGATGACCAATGAGCACCGTGATTTTGACGAAATATTACAGGAGGCAAAACAGGAAGGTTATGCCGAAGCCGATCCATCGCTGGATGTGAATGGCGTGGATGCCGCTCACAAACTGGCTATCATGGTGAACCTTGCGTATGGGACCCCCGTGCCCATGGGAGCCATCTTTACTGAGGGAATTTCCCATATTTCGACGGTGGACATCGAGTTTGCCCGTGAACTCGGGTTTACCATTAAATTGCTGGGAATCGCGAAACTTCAAGAGCATGCCATTGAGGCACGAGTGCATCCCGCCCTGGTTCCTGCCGGATCTCCCATTGCACAGGTTAATGGGGTCTACAATGCCATTCATTTGATTGGTGACGCGGTAGGAGATGTTGTGCTCTACGGCAAGGGGGCTGGATCGCTCCCCACAGCCAGTGCGGTGGTGGGGGACATTATTGATTTGGCACGGAATCGTCTGGCTGAAGTTGCCGGACGGGTCCCTGTGACCTCATTCAAATGGGAATCGCGTGAGCCTATTGCCATAAGGCCGATGGACGACATTGAATGCCGGTATTATTTGCGGTGCATGGTCAAAGATCAACCCGGCGTTTTATCGTCCATATCGGGAATTCTTGGACAGCGTGGAATCAGCATCTCATCTGTTCTGCAAAAAGGGCGAAAGGAAGGTCAAACGGTGCCATTGGTCATCCTGACCCATCGCTCGGTGGAGCGAGCCGTTCAATCGGCACTTCAGGAAATTAATGCACTTCCCATGGTGTCAGAGCCAACGACATTCCTTCGGATGGAAGGGGTGGAATAAGACATGAAACCAAATCGCGTCATGAAGGGGGACAAGCCATTATGATTCCTTGGCGTGGCGTTATCGAGGAATATCGGAAATTCCTCCCGGTGGGAGAACAGACTCCGATTGTGTCGCTCCTGGAGGGGAATACTCCACTCATTCCGGCAAAGCGCTTAGCCGGGAAAATTTGTCCTGGTCTGGGTTTGTATCTGAAGATAGAAGGGGCCAATCCAACCGGTTCCTTTAAGGACCGGGGAATGACCATGGCCGTTTCCAAGGCCGTAGAAAGCAAGGCCAGAGGACTCATGTGCGCCTCGACAGGCAACACCTCCGCTTCTGCGGCGGCCTATGGAGCGAAGGCGGGATTACCAGTCTATGTTGTTGTGCCGGCAGGGAATATTGCGTTGGGTAAGTTGACACAGGCGCTCATGCATGGAGGACGAGTCATTCAAATTGAAGGGAACTTTGATCAGGCCTTAACGATCGTAAAAGACTTGTGTCAGGAAACCGCCATTGAATTGGTCAATTCAATAAACCCGTTTCGTTTGGAGGGTCAAAAAACGGCGGCTATGGAAGTCTGTGACCAATTGGGGTATGCCCCGGTCATCCATGCGCTACCGGTAGGGAATGCCGGTAATATTACCGCGTATTGGCGTGGGTATCGGGAGTATCACCGAGCCGGACAAACTCAAGGGTTGCCTCGTATGTTCGGGTTTCAAGCGGAAGGAGCTGCACCATTGATCAGGGGTTATATCGTAGAGGAGCCGAAAACCATTGCCTCAGCCATTCGGATTGGCAATCCGGCCAGCTGGTGTTTTGCCATGGAAGCGGTGGAGGAGTCACACGGATATCTGGACATGGTGTCGGACGAAGAAATTCTTCGAGCCTACCAAATGGTGGCAAGTGAAGAAGGGGTTTTTTGCGAGCCCGCTTCCGCTGCCTCCCTTGCTGGGATTGACAAAATGAATCGCGCCGGGTTGTTGCCGAAAGAGGGGGACATTGTGTGTACCTTAACCGGACATGGATTAAAAGATCCGGATACGGCCATCTCCGTCTCCTATCGACCGGTCACAATTCCTGCAACGCATGAAGCGGTCAGAGCGCAGTTAACGAATGTATAATCCCTCAAGGTCTTCTGAACCCCAGATTGGTCGTACAACTACTTTTTAACTCAACACAGTGAGGCTTAGGTCGTGCGAAAAACGATCGTGATTCACGTCGATGGATTGACGGGACAGTCGTATCAAGAATTAGGAGACCAAACCGTCTTACAATCGGCCCGGACACCGCACCTGGATGAATTGGCTGGACAGGGTGAACTGGGCCGCTTAGGAGTATCCCGAGAACCCCGTCCCTTCTGCGGGGAAATGGTCCTGCTTGCCTTATTAGGTTACGATACACACAAATGGTATACCGGTCCTGGTGCCTTTGAGGCAGGGGGATTGGAGGTTGTTCTGGACTCTCATGATGTGGCTTATCTGTGTCATCTGGTGACTCTCCGCGGTCAGGATGGATGGGGGGATGGGAAAAAACTTGGTCCCCACCTGTTCATGGCCGACCCCTTTGGTGGAGGAATCGGGACGGAGGATGCCCGAGAGCTCATTGATGCCGTCAATGAACAATTGATTTCCGAAAATATTCAATTTTACATGGGCAACCAGCATCGGCATCTTATGGTCTGGGTGGGCGCGAGCGGGAAAGTGGCCTGTCGCAACCCATACGAGGCCTTAGGACAATCGATCGAGGCGTATCTGCCCGACGGCGATGGATCGCAAATCCTACGTGAACTCATGGCGGCTTCTAGGGCGATCCTTTGCCATCATCCTGTGAATCAAGAGCGCCTTAGTGCCGGGTTAAAACCGGCCAATTGTTTATGGTTGTGGGGGGCGGGGAAACCTGTGGAACTGCCTCAGTTCCAGGAGCGATGGCCGGTCAATGGTATCGTGATTTCGCCTGATGGGCCTTACGTCGGTGTTGGAATGGCCGCCGGACTTCAGACGGTCAAGCTTGAACATGGGGCAGGGGGAGATATCGCATGGTTGCAGGATATGGCCAATCGGGCTTCGACGGCCTTGGACAGGCATAGCCTGGTTTGTCTGCACATTCCCTTTTGCGAATGGGGATTGAAGGATGGACAGGCGGTGCCACCCTCACAATTAGTGGAATATCTCCAGCAGGTGGACGAACAGGTCATTGGAGCCATACAGCAGTCCGTTGGACGCCACGACTCCATCCGGATCGTCGTCCTGGTTACGTCATGTCCGAATTGGCAGAAGAACGGAGGGTCTTCCATATCGCCCTATCTGGTGTTTGAAGGGGAAGGGGAAAAATCCGAACATCATGCGGTACCAATGAATGAACGTGAGGTAGCCAACCGCCCACTTCGTGATGCCACCAAACTCTTTGAGCGATTAATGGTCACTCACTAAAGCCTATGGCGCTGTATATTCAAAAATTCGGCGGTACATCAGTAGGGAGCCTGGAACGTATCCAAAACGTGGCTCGACTTATTGAAGGTACCTACAGGGAGGGGCATCAACTGGTGGTCGTGTTGTCCGCGATGAGCGGGGAAACGGATCGCCTCATGAAGATGGCCAAGGCCGTGAGTGTCGACCCTGATGATCGGGAGCTGGATGTGTTACTGTCTTCTGGAGAACGGGTCACGATTGCCTTGATGGCGATGACTCTCAAAAGTCTTGGGATCAGGGCGCAATCCTTTACGGGACGTCAGGTTGGGATTGTGACCGATAGCATGCATACCAAGGCCCGGGTCTCCCGTGTCGATACGGATCGGGTACGGGGAGCCTTGGGTGACGGGATTGTGCCCATCGTGGCCGGGTTTCAAGGTATTAACGCCGCCTCCGATGTGACGACGTTAGGGCGCGGCGGGTCGGATTTGACGGCCGTGGTCTTGGCGGCGGCGCTCAAGGCCGATACCTGCTTTATTTATACCGACGTGGATGGGGTATACACTGCCGATCCCAATGTGGTGCCGGGCGCGAGGCGGTTGGATAAAATCTCCTATGAAGAAATGTTAGAGTTAGCGAGTCTGGGTGCGAAGGTCCTCCAGTCTCGTTCGGTGGAATTGGCGGCTAAATATCAGGTGCCTGTGGAAGTGCGATCCAGCTTTCAAGGCGGGCCTGGAACCTGCGTGGTAAAAGAGGATGTCGATATGGAAGAAGTCCTGGTCTCGGGGGTCACGGGCGATCGGAATCAAGCCAAGGTCACGGTGGTCGGGGTGCCTGATCACCCTGGAATTGCGGCTACCTTGTTCTGCTCCATTGCCGACGCCGCCATCAATGTGGATATGATTATTCAAAATGTGAGTCAGGATTCCCTGACGGATATTTCCTTTACCGTACCGAGAGCTGACCTTCCTCGAGGGATGAGTCTTATCAGGGATATTGCCAAATCAGTGGAAGCTCGGACGGTCGGGGTGAATGAAGCCATTGCCAAAGTTTCATTAGTGGGAGTGGGAATGCGTTCGCATTCGGGTGTCGCAGCCAGGATGTTTCAGACGCTCTCACGTGAAGGCATTAATATCATGATGATCAGTACATCGGAAATTAAGATCTCTTGTGTAGTGGAAGAAAAATATATGGAATTAGCAGTTCGGGCCTTGCACCAGGAGTTTGAATTAGAAGGACCTCCGGGGAGCGGAAAGGCCTAGGCATGGTGATGTGTGTCGATATTGATGTTGCGTATGCGTGATATGAATTCTCAAATTCCAGTCATTGAAATCTACGATACGACCCTCCGGGATGGTGCGCAGGCGGAAGATGTCAGTTTTTCGGTGGAGGATAAGGTTCGTATCGCCCTTAAATTAGATGAGCTAGGGGTTCATTTCATAGAAGGAGGGTGGCCGGGAGCCAACCCCAAGGACATCGAGTTTTTCCAAGTCATGAAATCGACTCCATTGCAGCACGCTAAAATCGTGGCATTTGGTTCGACGCGAAAAGCCAAAAATACGGCAAAGGCCGATCCAACACTGGAAGCCCTCCTATCCGCTGAGACGGATATTGTGACCATCTTTGGAAAAAGCTGGACCCTCCATGTGACGGAAGCCTTGGAAACCACGTTGGCCATTAATTTAGAACTGATTGCCGATTCCATCTCCTATCTCCGGTCCAGGGGACGGCAGGTGTTTTACGATGCCGAACATTTTTTCGATGGCTATAAAACGGATCCCGTCTACGCGATAAAAACTATCCAGGCTGCGGCGGAAGCCGGAGCGGAGCGGATCGTGTTGTGCGATACTAATGGGGGAACGATGCCATGGGATATTGGTGAGATCTTTGCGAAGGTCGGCAAGAACTGTTCTGTGCCGTTAGGCATCCACGCACACAATGATGCGGAGATGGGGGTTGCCAATTCATTGATTGCCGTGCAAGCGGGAGCGATCCAGGTCCAGGGCACGATCAATGGCATTGGAGAACGGTGCGGGAATGCCAACCTGTGCTCCGTCATGGCCAATTTGGAATTAAAAATGGAGCGAACAGCGCTGGGGAATGGACGGTTAGCACATCTTCGCACCATTTCTCATTATGTGGGCGAGATGGCCAATCTGACTCCCAATAAACGGCAGCCTTATGTGGGAGATACCGCGTTTGCTCATAAGGGGGGGGTGCATATTCATGCGGTACAAAAAAATCCGCTCACTTATGAACATGTGAATCCTGATATCGTCGGCAACCATCGCCGCGTATTAATTTCCGATAGTAGTGGCCGGAGTGCCGTATTTGGAAAGATGGAAACTTTCGGCCTGGACCTGCCTCAGGATAATCCCAAGGTACTCGAATTACTGGATTCCCTCAAAACGTTGGAATATGAAGGCTACCAATTTGAAGGCGCAGAAGGGTCTTTTGAATTATTAGTGCGGAAAGCCATGGGGACCTATACCCCATCTTTCGAATTTCTGGGGTGCCGGATCATTGTTGAAAAACGGAAAACCCATGAAGACCCTATTTCCGAGGCCACAATTATGGTCAAAGTCGGGGAGGTGGTTGAGCATACCGCGGCGGTCGGTGATGGGCCAGTGAATGCTCTCGATCATGCCCTTCGGAAAGCGTTGGAGCATTTCTATCCGCAGTTAAAGGAAGTCAAGCTTCTGGACTATAAGGTCCGTGTGTTGACCGGGCGGCATGGAACCGGTTCTCGTGTGCGAGTCCTGATTGAGTCGGGGGATCACAAGGAGAAATGGGGAACGGTCGGGGTATCGGAGAACATCATTGAAGCCAGTTGGCAGGCTCTGGCCGACAGTATTGAGTATAAGCTCATGAAAGAGAAGCCGTAAAAGTGATGGCGGTCTCTCCGCGGGTAGGCGGACAAAGGGGAATCCTCTGAAGAGCCCGGTTCTTGACATCATCTGCGTTGCCCGTTACGTTGCTGCCAGCAACAAGGGTCGGAGGCGTGAATTCACCATCCGTATGTACGGTCTTCGAGACCACTGGTGAGGGGGTTTTGATTTATGCGCAAGGCTGACATTGCCGAAATTATCACAGAGACGGCAGCTATCCAAAAAAACGATTCTATGGAAATGGTGGAGCACGTCTTGGATTTGATCAAGTCTATGCTTCAACAGGGGGAAGTCGTCAAAATTGCCGGGTTTGGAAACTTTGTTGTCCGGAACAAGGGAGAGCGAAAAGGGAGGAACCCAAGAACCGGAGAAGAAATTGCCATTACGCCCAGACGGGTGGTGACCTTCCGGCCAAGTCAACTCTTTAAGAAATATGTCAATTCTTGACCGGCGAGAATCTCGCATTCGGTCTCGTTCACTCTCTTGCTAGACACACCGTGGGGTGAATGCCGGTATGGGGGTTGGAACCAAATACGAGGATAAGGCCTTTTATAAAATAGGGGAAGTCGCCGATCTGACGAATCTTCCCGCGTATGTCCTGCGGTTTTGGGAGTCGGAATTCATTTTTCTCAAACCTAAGAAAAGTCAGGGCAAACACCGGGTCTATTCGAAAGCCGACATTGAAACAATCTTTGAAATTAAACGGATGCTCTATGATGAAGGGTATACGATTGCCGGTCTGAAGCGATATTGGTACCGCAAAAAACGGTCGGAAAAAGCCGTGCAAGTCCCGAAAGACCGTGTGGAAAAAGCGAAAGTGGAACTACAGGGTATATTGAAGATTTTGGGGCGAACGACGGCATAGGCTTTCGGACAATGACAACGGATGGGAATACGACTGATCAGAATAATGTCGGGGCGTAGCGCAGCCCGGTAGCGCACTCGCTTGGGGTGCGAGAGGTCGGAGGTTCAAATCCTCTCGCCCCGACCATGTGTTCTTTTCAGCAGAATGTGTTTTGTTGTCCCCTTGATCGGTTAGAAGGGGATAGTCGATTGGGCAGTACGAAGGCTCGCTAGGCTTGTAAGTCCTCTTCTTCAGCCAGCTCCTCACCCTCGGGCATTCCATACGCCACATATTTCGCATAGGAGAGATAAATTTGGCTGCTGTCTCTCATGGCCTTTGAGCCAGCCTTCATTCTCTGGAATCGGTTTTTAGATTCCGCATCGGTCTGTGTTTCGAGCTGGCTGACATGTTCCTGTAATAACATGGAATAGCGCTGCATCGCTTGCTCTATTTCCAAATAGGCTTGCAGAATGTCTTCTTGCATGAATGGTCCTCCTTCATAATGTCCTCCACCTTACAAAAGGCTGTTCCCAGGGTCAACTTGCGGTGACCGGTGGTTTGGAGTGTAGCATGACGATCACGGAATCTCGGGGAGAGCTTCTGGTGATGAAGGGCCGTTTGACCGATTTTTTAGATATTCAGTAAAATGGTGACTGGGTAGGAGGGTCCGCAACGTGTGTGCCGTCATTAATGTGAAGTCTGTAGCGTAGTCCTCGCGATCCATGAGCCTCCATCCGCCGCGCCATTGGATTTCCGTTGTCATTCCTATAAAAGATGAGCGGGAAAACATCCCGCTATTGGCGAGTCAATTACTCAAGTTTTTTGAGTCAAGGCCTGAAAGTGGCTCTGCTGCCTTTGAACTCGTCTTTGTGGATGATGGGAGTGTGGACGGGAGTGGGCCGTTGCTGGATCAGGTAGCCGTCCAGTTTTCTGCGATACGCGTCATCCATTTAGACCGGAATCACGGGCAAACGGCGGCATTCGATGCGGGTTTCCGGGAGGCGAGAGGAGAACTCGTGGCCACCATGGATGGTGATTTGCAATATGATCCGAATGACTTTGCTAACCTTCTTCCATTCGTGGGTCGGTATGATTTAGTGTGTGGGCGACGACAAGCCAGACATGACAATCTGGTCCGTCGATGGTCCTCAAAAATTGCCAATCAGGTTCGCAATTGGGCGGTGCATGACGGTATATCAGATACCGGCTGTTCCATGAAGGTCTTTAAGCAGGCTGTGGTCAAACGACTTCCTCCATTTAAAAACATGCACCGGTTTTTTCCGGCCCTGGCACAAATGTATGGGTTTACGGTGACTGAAATCCCCGTCCAGCATTTTCCAAGGGCCCATGGGACATCAAAATACGGAATTGGCAACAGGCTGTTTGCCGGCCTGTATGATCTCTTCGCAGTCAGATGGATGCAAAAACGCTGTTTGAACTACACCATGAAGGATAGCCATCCCGAAAAATCCGAACCGTAGCATTCTTGAAGTGACCATCTGCTGAAAACGATTGACCTACCACAAACCTTAAACCTCTAATGCACCTGGAGGGATCTGAATTCATGGACCCCTTTTGGCAATGCATTCCCTGTTGCTGACGATGTTCGAATCCTTCACGCACGCTTTCCTGGCTATGTCGTCTGAGGAACTCCTCTGGATCGGATTCGGGTTTTTGGGGCAGGGCATCTTTTTCTCACGCTGGTTGGTGCAATGGGTGGTGTCCGAACGCAATGAAGAAAGCCAAATTCCCATGTCGTTTTGGTATATGAGTTTGGTCGGGAGTGTGATTGTGCTCACCTATGCCATTCATATCGCCGACCTGGTGTTTATGGCCGGCCAAAGTGTCGGCACTGTGGTATATGTCCGCAATATCATGCTGCTCCATCAGGCCAATAAGCGAGTCATGAGTGGATAGCCCTCACCCTCCAGCACTCTTTCCGTCCTCTCTCCGTTCTTCCATCACGCAATCTCCTCTTTTTCAAGTGGTATGTGTGCTGCTCCTGGCTACCTGGCTTTTGGGCGTAGATGGTGGATGGGTCTCTGGCCCGGATCTGGGCGCGCTGGGACTGACGGATCGGGATGAGGGGAGCAATGCCGAAGCGGCACGGGAAATGCTGGAGACCGGTGATTGGATTTCTCCCACTCTCAACTATGAACCTCGTTATGCCAAACCGGCCTTTGTGTATTGGCTCATCAGCGGGTCGTATTCCCTGTTTGGCGTCAATGAATTTGCCGCGCGGTTGCCTTCGGCATTGTCCGGTCTCTGCCTGCTGTTGCTCCAGTACGTGTTTGTCCAAAGGTGGGCTGGCCCCACGGTGGCCCTGTTCGCTTCATGTATGTTGCTGCTGAATTTGGAGTTTTTGGGCATCAACCGCATGGTGCTGACTGATCCGGAACTGGTCGTGTTCACCACATTGGCCGGTTATAGCTTTTGGCACGCGCTCCACCATGACCGGACCAAGCGATGGCTTTTTGTCATATTTTACCTGGCCATGGGATGTGGCATGTTGGTCAAAGGGCCCGTGGGCATTATCATTCCGCTGGTGGGCGTGATCCCGTATCTCACCCTCACGCGCCAATGGGGAATCTTCTGGCAACGGGGCTTTCCCCTTGTCGGAATCGTTTTGGTCACCGCCGTGGCCGCTCCCTGGTATGTAATGATGTTTCAAATACATGGGGAAGCATACTGGGCTGCGGCGCAGGCCAATACCACCGGCCGGTTCATGAATCCCATGGAAGGCCATGGGGGAACGCTCTTGTTTTATGTGCCGGTATTATTGGTGGGATTTTTTCCATGGAGTGCTTGTCTCCCTTCCGTGTTGTATCACACGTTCAAACGCTCAAAAGCATTCTGGCAGGGACAAGGCCTTGCCACGCAAGAGCAACATTTAGAGTGGTTCCTGAGCCTCTGGGTGGTGGGGTTGTTTGCGTTCTTTACGTTCTCGGCCACGCGGTTACCCCATTATATCTATCCGGCGTTTCCAGCGGCAGCCATGCTGGTGGCCCTGTGGTGGAAACGTTTTCTAACAGAAGGAGAGCCAGTTGGACTGACCGCTTCCGCTCGAGTCCTCATTGGGGTGGGCTACCTCTTGGGTATCGCGATGATGTTTGTGCCGGCGGTCTTTCAATTGTTCATTAAGCCAATTGCCAAAGAATTCCCGGCTGCGGTCCAGGTGGACCTGGCGTGGCTTCCGTCGCTGGTAGGCCTCGTCATAGTAATAGGAACCATGCTCATGCGGCAGTGCATGCGATCTGAGACCAAGCGCCATCTGGCCTTTTGGGTGGGATGCGGGATGATGCTGATCTTTACCGTATTGGTCGCGCGAGGGGGGCTCTCGATCTACCACCAGTATTTCATCGGACCACCGCAGGAATTAGCCGTCATCGCCGGCTACAACTTAGGCCCGGATGACCGATTGATTCAATTCGGCCGGAAGCGCCCATCGCTCAGTTTTTATGCCAAACGCAAAGTATACTTTCTTGGGGTGAACGACGAAGAGCTCCCCCAACACCTCGCGGCTCCCGGCCGAAAAATGGCTATCATTCAAACTCAGCTTCGAGGACAACTTCCCGAGGCCATGGCCCATTGGGAGGTCGTTCTGGATCACGGCGGTTTTTCTCTCCTCACCAACGAACCCTTGCTGTAAAAGCCGTAAGGGAATGGTGGGAGTCTCCGGACTATCGACTTGGGCAAGTAGCCTGCGCACTGGTCAGGTGGGTTCAGGGCCAAATGATCCCAAGAAACCTATTGGGTCTGTTGAAAAAAGCCGCCAGCGGCGTTCTCGCCATTTTCCCGTGCTCACGTACTACGCGTACGCTCCGCGCGTAAAAACGTTTGCGGCCTTGCTGGACGGACCCTTCGGGAAGACTCAGGGCATGCTTTTTTGAACCGACCCGTAGCCTTTGATGAGGAATCTCATCCTGCGCAAATTTGCCCTTGAACATCCTTATTATTCAACACTCCCCTATTCTGTTTATCTGATTGCACAGGAGTCATCTGCACACGAATGCTTCGACAAATGCTCGGGTGTTGCCGGGAGTTCGGCGGAGGATGTTGCGTGCTCCCGCAATAATCCAAGTTCCACTCCGAGAAGAAGATCGTCATGCATCCCGAAGACCTGTTGGTGCAGTCCGCCCTGTGCGTCAATCAACACCGTGGTTGGAGTTCCCCCCATCCCATACGCCCGCATGGTTCGGGGAAGCGGATCGCCATCCGGCCCTGGCTGGTCGACCGCAACGGGAAAACGAATGCGGTATTCATGCAGAAACGCGCGAAGCGACGACGACCCCATGGCCTCGTGGTGTTCGAACACCGTATGTAACCCGATGACCCGCACGTCGGGAAAGAGCTTGGCAACGCGCTGGGCCTGTGGCAGGCCATGCGACACGCAACCGGGGCAAAGCATCTGAAATGCGTGAAGCAGCACGACTTGTCCCCGAAGTCCGGACAGGCTGAGGGGCTCTGGAGTATTGAACCAGTCTGTGGTCTGCCATTCTGGAGCGAGTTGGATTGCCATCAAATCTCTCCTTAGGTGATAGATGGTTGAGTAGTGGTCTTTCATGGAAGATACTAACCCTGCAGGAATCTCTCAAGAAGGCACTTTTTGGTAAGGGGGTGAGTGAATGGTTCAAGATGATCCGTCGATGGAGATAGAGTCAGAGTCCCAGGATGGCACAAAAATTCCTGTGGCCTCGATGGTGGAGAGTATTGTCGGCTGTAAGTGGTCGGTCCGCTTACTCCAGCTTTGTGCCGAGGGGCACAATCGCCCAGGTATGGTGCTCCGGGCCTGTCCAGGTCTGTCGGCCAAAGTCATGAATGAGCGATGGCGAAAGATGATCCGTTTCGGCATCATGCGTCGTAGGGTGTTTGGACAAAAGCCTCCGGTTGAAGTGGAATATCAATTGACTCCGTTCGGCCGTCGGTTTTTGAAAATTCTTGATGAAGTGCGCCGGCTGCAGGAGGCTGTGGATGTTGGGGGCATCTCGAAATCAAAACAGTCCAGCAAAAAAGAAAAATCGAGTGCTCCCAAAAAGTCTCCCAAAAAGGTGAACCGTCCCTCCGCGCCTGCTACACCTAAATAATACTAATGAAGCATTCACGATTATATCCCTCCATGTCGAGTGATATCGGGAATTCTCTTCCATCGATTTGTGGATGAAGGAAGGGAGGACAATATTCGGCCCGACTGCTGATTCCATTTTTTAACCCGCCGTCCGTTTTCTCTCATGATGATCCGGTACTCAATAAGTTCAGTGTAGAACAGGCATGATTTATCTTGACATATTTCGTCGATTGACGAAAAATTGCTGTACGTCATTCTGCAATTAAGGGGTTATTGTGATTTCAATTAATTTCTATCCATGCTTTCCTGTGTTTTCATTTGGGGTGAGGTCCTTTTGTTTCGGCAAAAGGACCCAAAACCATTGACGCCCCGTCCGGCTTCATCGGATGGGACGGACGCAAGCCACGGAAGGGCGGACCAACTCGCTGCACTCAAACAAGGCCCGCCCATGATAAGAGCGTCAGCCCCTGGAGCCGGGCGGCAGGCGTCGGCCAAATCGGGAGAGGAAGGCGTATGAGGGGTTGGGTGCAATCTATGTTGCAATGGGGAATGTGCTCTAGGTGGTCGCGGGCAACCAATTGGAGAAAAAGATGTTCTTCGTCCGAGGCAGATTAGTCTTTGGATGGCTTAGCAGGGCAACAAGTCAACAAAAGTCTCCATAGTATGCGGATCCGTCCAATCAGTGTTATGCAGAAACCAATAACTGAGGGCACTAAATGTCTTGTCCAAGAATATTCGTAAGCTCTACATATTATGACCTCAAACATGTTAGGGAGATAATTCGTAAATTCATTGAAGATCTCGGTTTTGAACCAGTTTTATCTGAGTTCTCAGATATTTTTTACCAACCAGGCGATACAGTTCAAAACTCCTGTCTGGGAGAAATTTCAAACTGTGATATTTTTGTGCTAATAGTTGGAAAAAGGTATGGTTCATGTTTTCCAGGAGATACTTTATCGATAACCCATAAAGAATATATTGAAGCACAAAATCAATCGATTCCCATATATTCCTTTGTTGATTTGGACGTCTTGCATGATTTCGAATTTCATAATAGGAATACCGGCTCAGCCAAATGTGAGTATAGGGTTGTAGATGATGTTAAGGTTTTCGATCTCATCACGGACATTCAGAAGGCATCAACTAACAATGCGTTAATATCATTTACTTCAATCGCAGATATTCTTAATCACTTGAAGAAGCAGTGGGCAAGTCTATTAAAGAACTATCTGCAAGATGAATTATTGAAAGTGAGCAGGCAAAAACCAAAAGAGAAGAGTCATGAAAACTTTGCAGAATTCGAAAAGAAATTGAAGGATTTTATTGGCATTACAAACTTAACCCAAGCAACAGTAAACCAGGCTAATTCATTTATTGAACTTGTTAAATTATTAGGTGGATCAATAGTTGATCTTGTCACTGATTATAAAATAACGGTTAATGGAAGCACCACAAACGTGGGTAAAGAAGTAGTTAGAATTTTTGATAGCGAGCTGGTAGCTATTAAAACCGAGTAAACACGAGGAATTTAATGGTATGGCTGAGACACTAATTGTTTGCCCTAACTGCAAAAAAATATTTAAATCTCCAATTTCATTTGGTGATAGAAAATCATTTGAAAGTGCTATGTTGGCTGGAAATACTGTTAATTGTCCACAATGTAGACAAAGGGTGTTCTGTAACAAAGAAAATATGATTTTTAAAGAAGATAAATAGACTTATGACAGAACACTCCGTCCTGCCAGAATCAGTGAAGTAGTATTCATGAGTGGGGAAATATCGTTCCCAACCAACATGTAGGGCTTACTCTCGATAGACAAACAAAAAGCGTGATCGTTTTACAGGATTTTAGGTGTGTGCCTGCGATCGAAGTTGGTATTTAAAGAATAGGAGCCCATTTCTTCGAACTCGCCCTACTGTCACCTTTGGTTTGGATTGGGGCAAATTCCAGGAAGTATTGGCGGGGGAGGAAGGTGTGTTCTTTGGTTAAGGTAAAGCCGGCTTGTTCCATGTCCTTGATCACTTGTTCTTTTGAGACAAGGTGTTGTTTGGAGAAGCCGAGTGTGCCGGACCGCGCATCGTTGTAGTAGTCGATGATGACCACACGTCCGTTTGGCTTGAGCGCAGGCTTGGTGTTGGCCAGATAGTCGATCTGGTCTTCCAAGTGATGATAGACATCGCACAAGAATACGATGTCGGCGTTGTTCCCGGAAAAGATGGGACCTTCTTTTCCCGCCAGAATAAAACGGACTCTGTCGGCAAGCCCACGTTTTTCCACCTGCCGTTTGTTGTACTTCAACATTTTCTGTTCGACATCGATGGCGATGACCTGCCCATTGTCCCCCACGGCTTTTGCCAGTCGGCGCGTGAAATAACCCGAGCCTGCCCCGATATCGATCACCATCATGCCAGGCGCGAGATTTAAGGCCTCAATGACTTTTTCGGGTTGTTGGTGCTGATCACGTTCCGGGCGTTCAAGAGCATGAATGTATCTGTTGATATCCCATGTTTTCTGCGCGCAACTTGCGGTAAGGCTTGCGAGAATAGCAAGAAACAGGAGGTAGAACATCGTTGGCCTTTTGGACGGGTGTACTGGAGGTGTCGATCGTTCGTTCATATTTATCATCCTTGCATTCATGCCTGATTTTTTGGATAGGGGGAAACGGCAAATAATCTACTTTTATAACGATTGAGGAGACGAGTTTCAAGTAAAAGATGAAGCAATGAGCTTGAGAGAAAGTGTCAAAATCCAATGATCTGAGTCCACCCCATAGATGAAAGTGATTGAGGAAATCCCCTATCTGCCAGATGGTCACCGTCACCAGACTTGCTCCTGGAAACACCGCACTTCCCGGTGTAGTTGCTGAACCAAGACTCATAAGCAGGCCACGGCTATTGAGGGGGGAACGTCTGTGAGACAGGTTCCCTTCGTGGGACAGTTCATGTATCTCCCAGAGTCTAAAGTCCTAAGCCAACCCCTATAGCTGTTAGTCCAAGGAAAAGTGAGAAGGACGGCGCTGATTCGAGTTCAAGGTGTGGAACACGGATCCATAACAGACCAAAGGCCATTCCCAAGGAGGAAGATTCTGAGAGAGGGGTTGCATATAGACCTTCTTCATTTGTTTAAAAGATGGATAGTGGCCATCTTGGAACAATTTCCACCAGCAGCCCGCCAGGAGCATCTGTAGGAATATGTAAATACATTCAACGGTTAAGCTAATGAGGCGTTCCTCTTCGCACTCGACATGCCCGATCAGCCGGACAATTCAAAAAAACCCAAAAATGGCTTTCAAGGGTTTTTGACAGTTACGTCTTTGCAAACGAGGTTTAGGATGAAATGAATACCATTAATTTTCTACCTGCTGGAGCCTCAACTTTTATCGCTTTTCGGGAAGGAGGCATACACAAAGCATTCATCCTCTTCCTTAATTTTAACCTAGCGACACCGTTTTTCATTAGTGAGTGTTGAGAAGAGGAACATGAAGAGTGAGGATCCGGGAATTGTATGGGTATTTCCAATCTTCTTTAAATATAAACTTGCTCAGGAGGCATTATGAAAAACGTGATGAAAAATAAATCTCTCGTAATTTTGGGAAGTTTGGCCGGAATATGCTTATTAGGGACTGTCGCCTTTGCCAATCCATCCATGGTACCGGAACATCCCGGTTACCCGATGAAAGAATCGAAAAGTCCGGTGAGTGGTGTGTCCACGGCCAATGACCCGGGGCGAGAAAATTTGTATGGCCAAAATGCCTTAAACGCTGCGACTAAAGAATACACTCAAGATATGAAAACCCGTCGGTCCGGTGTAATGGAAGCCAACGAGTCAGAGAGTCAGAACCAGATGGGTGGACGGAATCAAATGAAGGGTCACAATCAGATGGGTGACCAGAAACAATAAAGAGCCGCATAGAACGCGGGAATCACAGAGAGAATAAACCAGAGACTCGACCTATGACTCTGGTTCCGAGGAGGACTGACAAGGTCCTCCTCGGTAGGGAAGGTCATGCGGTTGATTGAAGAAAAGATTCCAATATGGGAGTGTTGAATAATAAGGATGTTCAAGGGCAAATTTGCGCAGGATGAAGGCTCCGGGTCGGTTCAAAAACGTCCGCCCAGCAAGGCCGCAGCCGTTTTTACGCGCGGAGCGTACGCTGAGTACGTGAGCACAGGAAAATGGCGAGAACGCCGCTGGCGGCTTTTTTCAACAGACCCAATATGAATAGTCGATGAATGTTCTGAATTCTGTTAAGGAGAGACAACATTGACACCTGATCGGAGTGAAAAAATCAGGATTACGATGAAAAACATCACGAGTCCTATAATCGCTTCAATCCAAATGGGCTTGAAGCCGTCGAAGGGGTTGTTTTTGACCTCTGTGGTTAATTCAAACTGAGTTCCCTGCCACCAGATAATTCCCGTTATCAGACTTGCTGCCAGTACGACA
>BQIW01000014.1 GCA_021604105.1 Nitrospirales bacterium
CAGTTGTTTTTGAAGCACTATTGCCTAATGGATAAAAAGTCAATTAATTCAGTCTCCGAGTTTGAAGATATTTGGATGGTTTTTGAAAACCCTACTACAGGAACTAAACTATGCCAAGATTGGAATGCTGCGGGGAGGAACAACACCTTTTCGATAAGTTGGAAGTTGGTACCAAATGGGTTTCCAAGAATTTAGCCTGCCTTTTTGTTGGTGAAAGTCCCGGCTCTCTTGGAAGTCCTCATTTTTACACCCCTATTCCAGAGTATAAATCGGATCCTATTGAAGTAAGGAGGTATTTACTCCCGGCTTTATCTCATAAAAAAATAATTTCGTCGCCCTCCCTTGAAGCTTTCCGTGACAAAGGTTTTTTATTTGATCATACTATTCGTTGTCAGCTTGCAACTCAGATCATAGAAAATGAACGTACTTTGGCAAGGAAACATATGTCACGATTAGCCCATGCTGCCAGACACCTAATTCCATTACTCAATGAAGCTCCCAAAGTCTGGATAATAGGGTTTATTGCATTGGATGCAGTAACGCATTTCTCTCAAGACAATCTTACTTACATCGAAGAAATTCCTAAAGAAGGAAGGATAATTAATCAAAAGTATTTTCTTTCACATTATTTAAGGCGATTTGACAGCCATGAAAAAATTCAAACCATTGTTGATAGATTCGAATCATTTTTAATTGCCTAAGATGACAGAGTTTCCCGAGGAAAAATTTCTATTCAAAGAGTAAATTCAATATGCGCCGGCTCAATGTTCGTGCTGCTCAACTTGATTCCTGTATTAAAAATCGACGATTTGCATTGGCAACTCAACCCCAAAGACCAAAGTTGTTCCCTGGGGAAATTCTCCTCCTCGATTTAGTTCTAGAAGATGCTTTGACACTAGGGAAGAAAGATTCCCGTATAGAGTGGGTTCTCCTATTTAACAACTACCAGAGGGATAGCGATGGAAGTAAAAGTAAACTCTACTGGCCCCATGAGGGTAGGATTTGGAGTTGGATCCTGGTTTGTTCAGAGGCTAGAAGAGTTGAAAGGCCATTCAGTTTAGAAAATCTAGGGCTTTCACAAGATTATTGGGGGCAAGATAATGGGAGACTAATTTCTTCAGCGGATGAAAAAATAATCATGCTTTATATTTCTGGTTCAAAAATTTAGGACCCCTTTAAAATAATTTGAAAGTAAACAGTTGGGGAATTTGGCTAAATACCCTTCGTCCCAGTAAGCCGGGCTTTCAATCATTATTGATTGGAGAAAATATATGAGATATTGGCTGGTAACTTGTCCTGAAGAAGATGTGCAGGGGGGTGTGTGGCTAAAGTGGTACAAGGAGAAGTGTGTGGCTATTGGTTGGCCTCCGAATAGAAATAAGCTTGAAGGAGACGCTGCAAAAAGTAGCTGGGCAAAAGCCAGAAATCGCCTTAAGGAAATGAAGCCAGATGATAAGGTAATTCCTTTTTTAAGAAAGTGGAGGATAGGACCAATAGGGAAGATTGTTAAAGTAAAAGCAAGCGATACTGATTGGCTTCCAACAGTTGAAAAAGGGAATTTTAAGAGGAATCCCAAAGAAGCGGAATTGGGCCGTAGAATTTTCCTTGAATGGGAAAATGATCAAATGCCTGTTCATGGGCAGATAGCAAAAATTCCCGAAAAATATAGAAAAAAAAAGACACCTCTCACAAGACAAACTATTAAAGAAATTTCGAAGGAAGATTTTGAAAGTTTTGCCAATATTCTAAGGAATCCTGATAACTGGGTATCCATTGAATTTGGTGCAGCAAATATTAAATCTTCCCCGGGTACAAATCTCTCTCAAAGATTTCTTCGAGAGGGATTTGAGAGAATTCTTAACGAATATAAATTGGCTTATAAAGAACCAAAAGCAAAGCACTCCTTAGCACAACTAATTACAGAGGACATGCCGAATTATCTGGAGCAAATTATTCCTAGAAGCGAAATATATAAAATTGAAGGCAGTGCTGGAAAAGGAAATTGGGCGGGATGTCCCTGGATAGCTATATTTGACCGGCAAATAACCGAGTCGGCTCAATCAGGTTACTATCCAGTTTTTTTATTCAAGGAAAACATGAAAGGGGTTTATTTATCCCTGAATCAAGGAATAACGGATATAAAAGAAAGATATAAAGAAAATCCACGAAAAGTATTGAGAAGGTACGCGCTTGATTTTAGGGGCCAGCTTGAAGTAATCCCAGAAAAATTTTCGGAAAATGAAATAAATTTGGAGGTGAAAAATAAAAGTGATCTTGCCTCATATTATGAGGATGGGAACATTTGTGCGCGATTTTATCCGGCGGATTCTTTACCAAATGATGAACAATTTATAAGGGATATTGGGGAAATTTTAGAGATTTATTCTTTTCTGGTGGATAGGGATAAGGAAGTAGGGGAAGAGGAAGATTTTGGGGTAAAAGAAAAAAATTTTGAAGACTTACGAAAGTTTCGTGCGCATAAAAGATACGAGAGAAATCAAGGGTTAGCTAAGAAAGCTAAAAAGATTCACAAATATAAGTGCCAAGCCTGCGGATTTCATTTTGTTGAAGTATATGGGCCTATTGGTAAGGATTTTATTGAAGCCCATCATTTGAGAACATTGTCTCTTTTTAAAGGACAAAAAGTTAGCTTTGACCCTAAAGCGGACTTTGCCGTACTTTGTTCTAACTGCCATAGAATGATTCATAGATATGAAGATCCCGGGGATCTAAAAGGTTTTAGGAGTCTAATTGGAAAGAAAGAACTCTGAACCTGTGCTCATTTTGTGCTCAACGCCACAACTTTCGAGCCAATTCAGGCCTATTTCAACCAAAGTTTAGGAATTGAGAAAACCTTTGCTGAAGTTGGTTGGAATGAGTTTGAGGAGGGTAGGGCAAGGCGATCATTTTGCCTTCCTAAACCGCGGGCCGCACGTTCAATTCGTGTCGGGGGCACCAAATATTTTATCATTAAGCCCGCTCTTTCTTCAGTCAATTTTCTGCCCACGTTCATGCAATGCGCTTTCGAGATTTTCCTTCCTAGTGTTCTGCCCTGAGAGTCTGATGTAAGTCTACAAAAATGTTCTGCTCCATGGGACACGTTCTGTGTTCACTTGTCCATTTGGGTAGGTCAAGATGCATGTTTATCCTTCGCGGCCCTCATACCCCGGTGACTTCTTAGGTCAGGCTTAATGCCACCCTGTGTGTAATCACGCATAGGAATGATTTTCGATTATGATTTAATTTTCATCCTCTACGCACCGATTGATACTTTATTCAGCTGTTTCTGTTTGCAAGCCAATCCGACCTGGGAAATGGGTCAAAAGGCGTTGGCCATGTATGATCGGTGCAAGTTTCGTCTATGAATGTGGCCCAATAAAACCGTCAAGGCCATTGCGTTGATGAAGCAGGCAAAGCTTATCTAACAAGTGTGTTTGGGTATCTTTCACGTGGAATGAGGTGAGTTATGAGGCAGAGTGTGTATCGCAGTATTCATGGCGTGTGTCTGGTATCCGGTTTGCTCGGCCTGATTTTGTTCGGTTCCGCATTGGCTGATTCAAATGTCGGCGCGATGTCTCAGGAGGCACAACGAGCGGAAAAACGGGCCTTAATTGTCATCGATGATTACATCATTGGCCCTGAGGACATTTTGGAAATCAGTGTCTGGCGCAATCCGGATTTGTCGAGAGAGGTGAGGGTTCGTCCCGATGGAAAAGTGTCCTTGCCCCTTATTGGAGATGTGAAGGCGGTCGGGCGCACAACTTCTGAACTTCGGGATGATATTACTCAGAAACTCAAGTCTTATAAGGAAAATCCCACAGTGGCCATCGTGGTTAAGGAAGTCAATAGTTATTATTTTTATGTGCAAGGCGCAGTCGGCAATGTAGGAAAATTACCATTGTTAAGCCGGACGACACTCATCCAGGCTATTACTTTAGCGGGAGGGATGGCACCAGATGCCGTACGGAGTCGAATTACCATTTTTCGATTGGGCATGGATAGCGAGGCCCCGCAAAAATTGGTGGTCAGTTACGATGATATTATTTTGCGGGGAGCTGACAATGTTGAGCTAAAGCCCGGAGATACCATTGTGGTTCCTTCCGAGACCATGGTTCTGATTCCGTAAACACTTATTTTTTCGGTTGATTGAGGTCATATGAGGAATACCTTTCCATCTATAAATAGCAATTTTTGTCTCATCCTAACCCTGATGGGGTTTTTGCTCTGTTCCGGATGTCTGAGACCGGACGTGGTCGTTTCCCCGGGCCACCCTCAAGAGGGCTTTGTCTTGGGCCCTGAAGATGTCATCGAAGTGATCGTATGGAAAAACCCCGACTTATCGAGGCAGGTCGTGATCCGGCCGGACGGAAAAATTTCTTTAGCCTTAATCGGTGATGTGGTAGCCAGCGGTTTGACTGCTGATCAAGTTGCTAAAAAAATTGCAGAAAAATTTAAGGCGGTAAAAGAAAATCCATCCGTATCGGTCAATGTGATCGAAGTCAATAGTTACTATGTCTTTGTTGTAGGAGAAGTGACAAGTCCAGGGAAATTGCCATTGAAATCCTATACAACGATTTTACAGGCCCTCTCCCTAGCCGGTGGATTTACCCAATATGCTTCCCGAAATGACATCCTAGTCGTTCGGACGGAGAAAGATGAGAGGGGTCATGTCACAGAAACACGCATCCCGCTTCGATATTCAGATCTTATTTCGGAAGATGGGGGAGTGTATAACATCACCCTCAAGTCAGGGGATACGGTCATCGTCCCGTAAATCGGAAACTCCGTTCAAAACCCGAAATGGCCAGGTAGACCCTGGACTCACGTTATAGAAGGAATATCATGGGCTCCATGTCTGGTCCTACTGCAGCGTCTCACACCACAGATCCTGCTCTTGTCGTCCAAAGATATCTTAAAGATTTTTGGGATTTATCTGTTCGACGAAAGTGGTTGATTCTGACTTTCGTCATACTAGGGATAGCCATTGGTGGGACCCTGGCTTGGCTGAAAGTAGATAAGTACCGATCGGAGACGGTGATTCTCATCGAACAACAAAAAATTCCTGAAAAATATGTCACTTCGGTCGTCGGAGGCAGTACCGCCGACCGAGTGTCCACCATGACGCAGCAGGTGCTAAGCCGGACCAGTCTTCTAAAAATTATAGAAGAGTTCCATTTATATTCTGAAGAAATAAAAGACAAGGGATATGAGGGACTTCTTGAGGCGTTACGAGAGAACATTATGATTGAAACGAAGGGTAGTGGTGGGCAAATCGAGGCTTTTACCATATCGTTTGCACACCGTGAGCCCATAACGGCTATGAAAGTGACGGCCAGGTTGGCCTCCCAGTATATGGAAGAGAATATCAAGATTCGCGAACAATTTATTGAAGGGGCGATGGAGTTTTTGGACCAAGAACTTGTCTCGGCAAAAGAGGCCTTAGATCAAAAAGAAAAGGCCCTGTCGGAATATAGGATGAAGCATGTTGGAGAGTTGCCTGCCCAATTAGAGTCGAATTTCAGGACGCTCGATCGATTGCAACTCGAGAAAACCCGGCTTCAGGAATCCATGAATTCCATCAATATCCGGTTGGATCTTTTGGAGAAAACGATTCAGGAGTATGAATCGAACCCGGGGTTGGCCAGAAATACTCCGGGGCTCATCCTTTCGGGTAAAACGGATCCCTTGAGCTTACACTTGCAGGAGCTGAAACGAGAATTGGCGAAGTTGTCGAGTGAATATCGGGATTCCTATCCCGATATCATAACCTTGAAAACTCAAATCAGGGACTTAGAATCGGAGCTGGCGAATCGTCCTAAGCTGAGGGGCCAGGGTCAGACTCCTTCTGATCCCTATCTGGCAGACTTGATTAACACCAGGAAGGAATTGAATTCTCAACTACCCACGTTGAAATCACAGTTAGCCGATGTTTCAAAAAACATGAAAGAGTTAGAGCGGCGGCTTGAAGATACTCCACATCATGAGCAGGAATTGCTTGCACTGGAACGGGACTACGACAATATCCAGAGGCATTATCAGCGCCTGCATGAAAACCGTATTAATGCCAGAATTTCTGAAAATCTTGATAAACGACAAAAGGGAGAGCGATTTCGTATTTTAGATCCAGCCAATTTACCAACTAGGCCTGAAGGGAGGCCACGGGTAATTATTGCGGTGTGGGGGGTGGTCGGAGGGACCGGATTGGGGTTTGGACTCGCCTTGCTTTTGGATTTGTTGTTTCCAACTTTCCGACGTTCGGAGGAGGCGGAAATGTCATTAGGGCTTGCCACTCTAGCCACGATTCCCAGTTTTAAAATGGCCTATGGGAAATCGATGAAGATGGTCGCAAATGAGTTGGAAGCTCAGAGTGGTTCCAATGGGAGACATCTTGCCTTGTCTCAGTGCGTCGATTCCCTGTTGACAAGACAAAGTCCTGACACCAACACGACAGACACCGATGATGGAGCCTCCGGAGACCGCTCAAAATCCTCTCATGAGGCGTTTCTTCCTCAGTTGAGTTTAGTGGCAAAATGGCGCCCCAAATCTATTGTGGCTGAGCAGTACCGCGTGGCTGCGACTCGTCTGGATCTTCTGGATCCTGTTGCCTCTACCCAGGTGGTGTTAATCACGAGTGCCATGAAGGGTGAAGGGAAAACCAGCACATCTGCGAATATCGCCTATACCCTGGCAAGGGATTTGGCTGAGCCGACTCTCATCATCGATTGTGACTTTACATGTCCGAATCTGCACAGGGTGCTAGGTCTACATCAGGCGCCAGGTGTTGCGGAATATTTTTCTGGGGCTAAAGGGTTCTTGGAACCCTGTCTCCAAAAAATTCCTGATGTGCCGTTGTGGTGCATGTCGGTGGGGGATGTCGGTCAGTATCCGGTTCCGCTTGGCAAGCTGCAAAATCTCTCTTCCATGGTGGAGAAGATGACGTCTCGTTACCGGTTTATTATTCTTGACGGCCCGCCGGTGTTGCCATTGGCGGATGTCAATGTCTTAAGCGAATTGGCTCATATCGTGCTGATGGTCGTTCGGTCCGGGTTTACCCCCAAAGATGCGGTCCAAAAAGCGGTTGAAATGATACATCATAAAGGACCCACAAAATTGGTGTTAACCGATGCCTGGACGCAAGGCGTGCCTTACTATGTGCGGCAAAGGTACGCTATTCCCCACTCACAGGCCAGCAAGGGTTGAAAAAAGTTTTTGGGGAATCAATGTTCCACGATGGATAGTATCCGGAATGCCAGAGTGGGTGTGGAAACTGGTGCGTTAAATTTGGATTCAATTGAAAATGCTGCTTCCTCGTCTTCCAGAAAATTGGTGGAGGCGCCGAAGCAAGAGCTAGAGCATGAGGCTCGAATACATACAGACCGAAAGGTGTGGGACAAATCAAGGAAGCTCGATCCAATTTCCGGCCATGGTACCGGCCGAATAATTTGAATGGGTTGCTGATGAGGTGAACTTGCCTCGGATTGCTAGGGTCTCTTATGCGAAGTCCATGGAGGAGGTTCTTTTTTACATTTGCCCCAAATCGGTGGACAAAAAAGCGGGTTCTCATTCTGGGAGATGGGCCTCTGGCTCAAGCCCTGGCACGCGTGTTGGTATTCGATCGGTCATACCGGTATGACGTCAAAGGGTTTTTGTCGCATAATCCCGCCATGGTAGGAACGTCGTTGGTCAATTCCAATGTACTTGGGACGACCAATCAGCTGTTTGAAATATCTGAAAAAAATAAAATCGAGACCATCGCGGTCTGTGTGGAAGACCGTCGTGGCACGTTGCCCCTTGATTCTCTGTTGGATGTGAAATCCATGGGGCTTGAGATTGTGGATGGACACCGTCTGTACGAGACCGAGTGTGGGCGTCTGTCAATTGATGAGCTGAAGCCAAGTTTTCTCATTTTTTCCTCTGGATTCAGGCGAAAACCCATAATTATGTTTCTCAAACGTCTCGGGGACTTATTTGGGGCCCTTCTTGGGCTCATAGCGTTGGCCCCCTTGTTTGTCGTGATAGCCCTGTTGGTAAAACTGAATTCGCCTGGCCCCGTCTTTTATCGGCAAACTCGCGTGGGGCATCATGGATATCCCTATGTCCTGTTAAAATTTCGTTCGATGCGAAATGACGCTGAGGCCGAAGGGATTCAGTGGGCGAGCCTGCAGGATGTGCGCGTAACGAAAACAGGAGCCTGGCTTCGAAGGCTTCGATTGGATGAATTACCCCAATTGATTAACGTCTTGAAAGGGGACATGAGCCTGGTTGGACCTCGACCTGAACGTCCACATTTTGTGCAGAAATTGCGTAAATCTATTCCCTACTATGATCTTCGACACACCGTTCGCCCAGGAATCTCTGGTTGGGCGCAGATTTGTTTCCAGTATGCGGGGTCGTTGGAGGACTCGCATGTCAAATTGCAATATGATCTCTACTATGTCAAAAATCTCTCGTTATGTTTGGACCTACGAATCCTCGTAAGGACTATTGGGGTTATGCTTACGGGAGAGGGTGCGCGATAAGCGCAATTGACAAGACATTCGATGAACTTCGTTGGAATGACTTCGGCTAGGCAGTCTCCAGTAAAAATTCAGGAGGCATGCAAGGTGACGCCAATGTGTTGGAGTTTTCCACCGTAGTTTTTTCTGTCAAGCTTTACTCCAAAAGCCGCTTCTCACTCATCACTCACTACCCTCTATCTGTACCCTCTCATGCTTTTTAGTTCTCACGTGTGAATCCTGGGAGATCTCACGTCCCTCCACTTGTTTTACTTCAACGGTCTTCAGTGTGCCCTCTGGAAAACCGAAAGGGTCTAACAAACAAGTTGAAGGATGTGCATGTATCATGATCCACGGGTTGAGTTTCGATATTGAGGAACATTTTCAGGTTGCTGCCTTTGATTGCGTAGCCCGCCGCCGCCATTGGGAGAGGCACGAAAGCCGGGTAGAACGCAATACGCATCTTATCCTGGATCTTCTGGAGCATCGGGGGATTCACGCCACGATGTTTGTGTTGGGATGGGTGGCCGAGCGACACAAAGGGTTAATCAGGCGTATTGTGGAATCCGGACATGAGTTGGCCTCTCATGGCTACGCGCATGAACTTGTTACGGGGCAGACTCCTGAGGATTTTCGGGAAGATATTCGTCAGGCCAAACATATTTTGGAAGATATTTCAGGTGTGCCCATCATGGGTTACCGTGCTCCGACTTTCTCGATTACAAAGAAATCGGAATGGGCCTTGCCGATTCTTGTAGAGGAAGGGTACCACTATGATTCCAGTATTATGGCCGTCGTCCACGATTACTATGGAATTCCCGGGGCCATTCCAACCATTCACACCATTTCCACCGATTCCGGTCCTCTTTGGGAGGTGCCACCATCGACTTGTAAATGGGCCGGCATCACTTTTCCGGTTGCGGGTGGTGGATATTTTCGTCTGTTTCCTTATCGGTTGCTCAAGCCACTCCTGCAGCGAATTGAATCACAGGGGCATCCTCTTATTATGTACCTCCATCCGTGGGAGCTGGACCCCAGTCAACCCCGGATGAGGGGATCCGTGCTTTCAGAGTTTCGTCATTACTTGAATCTTGAAAAGGTTCATGGTCGTCTCATCCAACTCATTCAGGATTTTCCCTTCGGACCGTATCGGAATCTCATTACCTCCTAATAGGTAGACGGTGTCTGTCAGCAAACGATCCCCATCCTTTATCCAAAGATTTATTGCGGTGGTTATTAAATATATGTTGGTGAAATTGCTAGGAACACTTTACCTCCATTCTTCCATTGGCGAACCCTCCCATATTCCCCCTTTAGTAGACTCATGTCTTTGTTTTTAAATCTCTCCAAATCTTCTGAAGAGAGGGGCAAACGAAGCCTCCTCTTCAGTTTTCGGTTCAATACGTTGTTTCCCGTCATGAAATCCGGTTAAGTCAACAACAGCTTCCCATAGCCGCAATTATTGAGCCGGGATAATTTTCGAATTGTGGCTTAGTTTTATACTTTTTTGACCGATAAATTACATTATGCAGGGTTATGTCAGTTGTTTCCCTTGTAAAGAGATGGGGAGGCAATTGTGACAGCACCTTTCAGAACCTGCGGGGGTGGTTAACTAGATGAGGAGGATGTGATTTAGAACATGCGAAATCAGAGTGTCTTTTTTTCGGCTATATTTATCCTATGCCTGGCTTTCGCTTACCCTTCGAGTCTCGTTTCAGCCGCACT
This sequence comes from Nitrospirales bacterium, assembly GCA_021604105.1. Classification (GTDB taxonomy): domain Bacteria; phylum Nitrospirota; class Nitrospiria; order Nitrospirales; family UBA8639; genus Nitrospira_E. The sequence goes on from BQIW01000014.1 coordinate 10,221, forward strand.
TTCTCTGGAGTCCTCCTTTAATGTCAGTCAAAGCTATACGGACAATCTTTTTTACGAGGATAAAAACACCAAAAGTGATTTTGGGACCTTTATTGGGCCTAATTTGACCCTACAATATGATAATCCCGATATTGTGATTGGTGGAACGTATTTCGGGAGAGTGGCTTTATTTATAAATAATCCTGATGCAAATACCTATATTCAAAACGCCAATATTATATTGGATTTACCCTTTCTCACCAAACGATATAAGAAATTGTCAGTAACTCTTGATGAGAACATGACGTTTACCCCTCAACTGGACGCCTTTTCTTTTTCCGGAGCGCAAGATGCCACAACAAATTTTAGTGGAGGCGGGAGTGGACAGACGGGAAGCGTTGGGGGCACAGGAGGAACAGGGTTATCACAGGGCTTCAGTGGTACGCAAGGCGTCTTCACAAGGCGAGCTGACGCATTTTTTAATAGGGCCGGGGTCAGGTTGGGCTATGCTTGGGCTCCTCATGTCACTCCATCTCTTACCTACGCTAACCAATATCGTCATTTTTTTTCGAGTGGGTTTCAAGATTCTATAACACACATCGGAAGATTTTCTCTGGCCTATGGTGTGTCAGATAAAACCACAGTCACCCCTTCATATTCTTATCGACAGACAGACTTTCTCGGCGAATCTACTCAAAGTACCTTTGCGGATAAAATTATTGTCCATAATCCTCAGTTGCAAATTTCCTATAACTTTACTCCATTGATAACGGGGACTGTACGAGGCGGAGCGGCATTTATTAAACAAAAAAATGCCGGAGAAACTGATGATAGCACTATGACCGATCTTTCCAATAAGTGGCAAACGAGTTTTGTTGGTGGTGCCACGATAGCTAAATTATACCGAGGCGGAAACATTTTTCTGAATGCCAGTCAAAACATTGGGGCTGGTGGGGGATTAGCTTCTCAAGCGACTCGCACGCGAATCATTACGTTAGGTATTCGACACGAAGTTAGCCAAAAATTGGGCGCTTTTGGGTCTATCGGCTGGGCCAAAAACACCTCAACTGATGGGGATGCATTTGATACCAATACGTACCGGATTCAGGGTGGAATCGGGTATGCCTTTTTGTCCTGGCTTTCCGCCACATTGAGCTATTCTCATATTGACCAACGGTCCAACGGTTCTGTCGCCAATGACCTAAAAGCCGACCAGGTATTCATTGGATTAATCGCCGTTGCTGATCCCTGGGTTCTAATGCGATAGGGATGGTAAAGGATAGGGAGGCCTACATTTCCCTAATTGCCGAGACTCTGCAGGTGTAAAAAATTCTATAAGAATTCGCCATGCCATCAATCTCATCTTCAAGAATTTTCTAGAATACGAATTGATTGACCATTGCTCGCTCTCGGCACACTTTAGCATTGGGGCAGCTGGCGGTCGCCAATCCTTAATTAGCCGAAAGATTTGTGAAAGCGCTTTCTCGGCCACCTCTGGATGGCCACCAAATCCAATAGGGGGGAAGGCTGGCCAATGGGGAGAGGGTAGGGATCCGGGTTCTCAAGGCAAGGCTTAGAAAAACATGGCTTTGGACTTCTATCATAAAAAAGAGATGAGATTCTGAGCATGAACATCCTGCTATTGGCTCCCCATCCCTTTTATCAAGACCGAGGGACTCCTATCGCCGTCAATCTTGTCCTCAAGGTGTTATCAGAACGTGGGGATACCATTGATGTCCTCACATTCCATGAAGGAAGAGAGGTGGACTATCCGCAGGTCAATTTATACCGAATACCGGCCTGGCCTTTTCTTCGCAACATCCGGCCGGGGTTTTCGTGGAAGAAGGTAGTGTGTGATGGCCTTTTGTGTGCCAAGATGATCGTTCTTCTTTGTAAAAAACGGTACCACCTGATCCATGCTGTGGAAGAATCGGCCTTTCTCGCGCTTGTCGTGAATTGGATAGCACGGATTCCCTATCTTTATGATATGGACTCCTCGTTGGCGCAGCAAATGATTGAAAAATATCCTCGCCTGACTTGTCTGTCCAAGGCGTTCATGTTTTGTGAACGCCGGGCGGTGCAGGCTGCTGCTGTCGTGATGCCTGTGTGTGAAGCCTTAGTGACGCGCATTGAACCGTATCACCCGTCAAAAATTATGCTGCTTGAAGACGTCCCTCTTTTGGGGGAATCGACAGACTCTTTCTCAATGGCGAAAGAAGATCTCAACGCACCGGGCATACGAATTTTATATGTTGGAAATCTGGAGACCTATCAAGGAATTGATTTGTTATTAGAGAGCTTTGCGCTGGCTTTGAAAGAAGCGCCACAGAGCACGCTATTCATTGTGGGCGGTGAAAAAGACACTAGGGATTTCTATCATCAGAAAGCAGAACATTTAGGTATCGGCCGGAACGTGTACTTTCTTGGTCCACGCCCCCTTGATCAATTGTCTGCGTATCTGTCGCAAGCAGATATTCTGGTATCCCCAAGAATTAAGGGAACGAATACTCCCATGAAATTGTATTCCTATCTTGCCAGCGGGAAGGCGGTTTTAGCCACAAATTTGGTGACCCATACCCAAGTCATCAATAATCGGGTAGCCATGTTAGCCGACCCGACCCCGGAATCATTTGCTGAAGCGATGCTTCAACTTATGAGGAACGACGATCTACGACGAACCTTGGGTCTGGCAGCCAAGAAACTGGTCGAAGAAAAGTTCAGCTTTCGGGCCTTTCGAATGAAATTGAACGCCGTGTATGACTATCTCGGTGAAACCATACAGCAGACTTCAGAAACGTATTAGATAGCCGGGTTTTCTTATCTTCAGGCGCGATAATGACCAGAAATTTATTCCGTTTGGCAAAGGGCCGTTACGATGTGATTGTCGTGGGAGGTGGAATTTATGGCGCGTGCGTGGCCTGGGATGCGACCCTCCGTGGATTGTCGGTAGTTCTGCTTGAAAAAGGTGATATCGGTTCAGGGACCTCGGCGAACAGCTTGAAAATTATTCATGGAGGATTTCGATACCTACAACATGGGGATTTTTCGCGAATGCGGGAATCGTTACATGAACAAAAGGCGCTGATGCGGATTGCCCCGCATTTGGTCCATCCCCTCCCAGTCCTTATCCCCACGTATGGCCATGGTCTGCGAGGAAGGGAGGTCTTCGCGTGTGCCTTAGCGATTAATGATCTTGTCGGGTTTGATCGAAATCGATTGGAGGATCCCCAAAAGCACATTCCGAGAGGACGAATTCTTCCACGAAATCAGGTTCTGGAATTGCTACCGAATATTCAGGCACACAATCTGACGGGTGGCGGGGTGTTTTATGATGCCATGGTCTACAACTCGGAACGGTTGCTCCTGTCATTTCTTCACTCGGCTGTGGCAATGGGGGCGGAACTGGCCAACTACGTCAAAGCGGTTGGGTATCTCAAAGGGAAGGACAGCATTCGGGGGGTCGAAGCTGAGGATATGCTATCGGGTGAGCGATTTCAGGTTGAAGCGAAAGTGGTAGTGAATGCCTGCGGACCGTGGTTCGATCAGACGGAAGATATGTTGTCTGATCGTCCCAGGAACCATCGGATCCCGTGGGTCAAGGCCTTTAATATTCTCACTCGTCCGTTGTTCTCATCCTATGCCGTTGGGTTGGCGGCAAGGGGGACATATTCCGATGACCGGGCTTTACTGAATAAAGGGAAACGACTGCTGTTTATGGTGCCCTGGCGTGGGTGTTCCCTCGTTGGGACCGCCTATCGATCATATGAAGGACAGCCGGATACATTCAGCATTTCCGAAAATGATATTCATGAATTTTTACAGGAAATCAATCAGGTCTATCCTCAAGCGGCTCTTCAAATGAGCGATGTGAAATTGGTCAACGGCGGCCTGCTTCCTGGGGTGAATGTTGAGTCTCGTAGTGGGGATATTCAGCTTGAGAGTGAAGCGTCCATACGGACCAGGGGAGACGTTGGAGCCGAAAATGTTATATCGCTTGTGGGCGTCAAATTTACCACGGCTCGACGGGTGGGAGAACGAGTGGTTGATCAAGTGTTTCAGGTTTTGGGTAAGACTCCACCACGATCGCAAACGTCTCATACCCCTCTTCGCGGTGGAGAGATCTCTGCATTTCAGGAATATTTGAACCAGGAAATGAAAAGCCCTCGCCAGGGATTAAGTGCGAAGGCAGTGCAACGGTTAGTTTACAATTATGGCTCTTCCTATGGCGACGTTCTGCAATATTATCCCGATGCCTGTGGTAGGGAATTCCATTCCGAGTCAGAATCTATCAGGCTTTTACAAGCGGAAGTGCAGTATGCCTTGCGGGAAGAAATGCCTCAACGATTAAGTGACGTGGTTTTTCGCCGAACAGAGTTAGGGACGGCTGGATATCCCGGCGATAAGCCCCTGGAGGTCTGCGCAGATATTCTTTCGAAAGGGTTGGGATGGAATAAGACCCAAACCCAACAAGAATTGGCAATGGTTCGAGGTATGTACCCGAGGGCAACATGGCGGAATTAGAGAAGCCCCTCTGGCCCATTCGACTTTTCAAAAAATCCGTCTTAAAACAACGGAAATATAAAGAAATCACTGAGGCCCTGGGCGAAACGACGCAATTACAGTGCCTCGACATCGGGGCAGATAATGGAGTGCTCAGCTACCTGCTCCGTCAACGGGGTGGACATTGGAAGAGTGCGGATCTTGACCAAACGACTGTGGACGCAATTCAGAGCTTGATTCATGAACGGGTGTTTCAGATTGATGATCAAGGCACACCGTTTGCCGACGATGAATTTGACCGTGTGGCTGTGATCGATTTCCTCGAGCATATTCCCAATGATGAGGCGTTCATCCGTGAGTTGCATCGAATCGTCAAACCTGGAGGACAAGTGATTTTGAATGTGCCACATATCAAAACAAGCGTACTCAGGCAAATTCGATTGGCAATCGGCCAGACGGATGAGAAGCATGGGCATCTCCGCCCCGGTTATACACGCGGTGACATTACCCGAATATTGGGAACCCAATTTACCGTGCTTTCGGAAAAGACCTATTCCAAATTCTTTTCAGAATGCATCGATACGCTGATAACATTCGCCTTTGATGTCCTCAAAAGTGGGAAGCGTCATTCTGCCAAAGGCCTTGTGGTAACCGGGAATGATCTCCAACGTTATCAAAGCATGTTCACCATGTATTCGCTGCTCTATCCATTTATATGGATAATCTCAAAGCTGGATCATTTGTTGTTTTTTACGAGTGGATACATGCTGTTAGTGGTTGCTCAAAACAAGAAGGATGCAAACGCATAATGGGACGAGTCTTGGTCACCGGTGGAAAGGGATTCCTGGGTAGCCACCTGGTGAGGCGCTTGCTTGCTGAGGGTGAAGAGGTTCGCGTATTTGGCCATCGGGGAAGCAAACAGGGTGAAGCCGCACGTGACAATGGGAGTGAAGTCATATGGGGAGACATCCGCAATCTCCCGGATGTGGAGCAGGCCGTTCAAGGAGTGGAGAAAGTCTTTCATTTGGTCTCCAACTTTCGGAAAGGGGGATCGGATAAAATCGACGCATATGCCGTGAATGTGGAAGGGACAAAAAATGTCCTCAATGCCGCCAGGAAGTATGGGGTTGCCCGCGTGGTTCATTGCAGTACGATTGGCGTCCATGGCGATGTTCAGGCGATCCCGGCTCATGAGGGAACGCCATTCAACCCCACTGATTTATATCAGGAAACGAAGCTCAAGGCGGAACAATATGTCTGGCAATTTCATCAGGAAACAGGGTTGCCCATTAGTGTTGTCCGGCCAATTTCGCTGTACGGCCCTGAAGATCTGCGCATGCTGAAATTGTTTCGTACCATCAAAAAGCGACAGTTTATCTATATAGGCAAAGGCAATGTCTTGTTTCATCCGGCCTACATTGACGATGTCATTGAAGGGTTCCTTCTCTGTGCCACCCATGAAAAGGCTGTGGGAGAAGCCTTCATCATCGGAGGAGATGGATACCTTCCGTTACATGACCTCGTAGATCGGATTTCCGCTCAACTTCACGTCCCACCCCCACGTTGGCATATTCCGTTGAGACCGGTGGAAGGGCTTGCCGCCTTATGTGAGTCCCTGTGTATGCCTTTGGGCATTGAACCTCCTCTGCACAAACGACGTGTGAGTTTTTTTAAAAATAATCGGGCTTTCTCAATTGAAAAGGTGAAACGTGTTCTTGGTTACGCTCCACAGGTTTCCCTGGATGACGGGCTGAAACGAACTATTCGCTGGTATGAAGAACATGGGTATCTCTAGTCATGGACAACATGTTTGGGGGTTTGACCGAGTCAGGGTTGAATCGTAAAAAAGGATGAAATGCCCAGGTTCATCTCTTTTGAAGTATCAGGTAGCGCAATGATAACCATTTCTTCAAACAACGGGATAGGCCAATGAAGACGCGGATCTTGATGTATCCAGGGAAGTCCTGAAATCTAGGGATTAAATGTTTATGTTGTATGTTGGCAAGGAGCACCGGCATGAATGAGCGACCGCTAGTTGAATCGCTTGGGGACGCCACTCTTTCCCCCTATCGGCATTATCTTAATATCTTTGTCGGCAAGGAATCCCTTGTTGCGTTGGCCAAATACGAGCTCTACACGGGTTTGCTTGGTCGATTGCCGGGTGCCATCGGTTATTTTACGCGGGGGAAGTGCTATCCCGGCCTTCTGGGAGCCGTCGGTCGAGGAACGGTCTTCGGAGCGGGGGGCGTGCTGCGTTGTCCTAGACGAATCCGGTTGGGGCGGCGAGTGATGATTGATGACTTTGTCGTCCTCGATGCCAAAGGGCCAAGCTCATCCATCGTACTTGGTGATCAGATCTTATTGGGGCGGAATAGCATCCTCAGTTGTAATGACTCTGCGATATCGATCGGCAATTTCGTCTCCATTGGGCCTTTCTGTTTCTTGGTCTCCCGCAGTCATCTGACAATTGGTTCCAATGTCGCGATTGGAGCGGGCACCTACATGCTCGGTGGCGGCCACGCTTATGACGATCCCGATACGCCTGTGATTCATCAGGCTCGGGTGTCGAAGGGGATTGTGATTGAGGACGGGGCCTGGATTGGAATTGGTGCGAAAATCCTTGATGGGGTGACCATTGGCCAAAACAGCATTGTCGGGGCGGGCGCCGTCGTATCTAAGGATGTGCTGCCTTGGACCGTGGTATTGGGTAACCCCGCTCGTGTGGTCGAAAAACGCAAGCAGGTTAAAGAAGGATGAATACACTTCCCATGGTTTGGTCTGAGGCGGAACGTCTGTGGCCTGAAAAGATCGGGCTCGTCACGGAGAGGGAGCAACTGACGTATGCGGAACTCGCCAGGCGTATACGTCGCCTATCCGGCCAGTTGATTCGACAATGGGAAGTCCGGCCCGGGGAGGTCGTGGGAATATTGGCGCCAAATGGCGTTGAGTTCGTGCTCACTTATTTTGCGGTGACAACAATTGGCGGAATCGTTCATCCTATTGATGAACGTCTTAAATCTGAGGAAATCCGATTTCTCCTTGAGGATTCCGGTGCACGGTTTGTTATCGTCCACCAGGCGCTTTGGGGAAAATTTGCGAACGTGTGGAATGTTCTCCCTGCGTTAGAACGGGTCATTGCTGTTGGGGATGTTGGGGCAAATGTCGAAAGTTTTCATACGTGGGTGCAAGGGTCAGCCGTTCCTGACATTGCGGGGGCATTAGAATTGTCTCCTGCTTCTGATGATATCGCGGAACTCATGTATACCTCAGGAACGATAGGCAATCCGAAAGGTGCCATGCGCTCGCATGCCAATGTCAGAGCCGCGTCCAGAAATGCACGACGAGCGTTCGGCTATCGGCACGACGATGTTATTGCGATTGTTATGCCACTCAGTCATTCAAGCGCCCTAGTCAGCCAGATGCTACCCATGGTTGAGGTGGGCGGCAGAATTGTGCTGGTGGAGCGATTTGATGCTGCGGACCTCGTGGCGAGGATTCGTGGGCAGGCTGTGACCTGCTTTCGTGCGGTTCCTGCTACGTTTAAAATGCTGATGGTCTATCCAGAGTTTAATGCTGATCACCTGCCATCTTTGCGGTTGTTGATGAATTCCAGCGCTGCGATCGACCCCAAAACCCATTGGGAAATCAAAGCGCGTTTCCCGGATGTGGATTTGGTCAATTCTTATGGCCTGACGGAGGCCTCCACCTGCACGATCCTAACCGACGCCATGGCTCGGGAGCATCCAGATTCCATTGGCGTTCCGATCCCCGGTGTTGAAATGTCCGTTGTGGACGATGCCGGGTGCGTTGTCGATGACGGGATTGAGGGCGAGTTGTTTGTGCGCGGTCCGCACGTGTGTCATGGCTACCATAACCTCCCCAATGAATCAGAAGCGTTATTTGCTCCGGGAGGCTGGATGAGAACCGGAGACATGGGCCAGAAAGATTCCGAAGGCCTTTTTTACTTTCACGGTCGCAAAGCCGACGTCATTAACTGCGGCGGGAGAAAGTATGCACCGGTGGAAGTGGAAAACTGCATACGGGAACTCACAGAAGTTGCCGAGGTGGCTGTACTTGGTGTGCCGCATCGTGTCCTCGGCCAGGTCGCCAAGGCCTTTGTGGTCTTTCGGGATCGAGCATCTGTGGATCTTAAAGCCGTGACCCGGCATTGTACCCGATATCTTCCGAGTCACAAAGTCCCATTTTATGTCGAGTCCGTCGACGTGCTGCCGAAAAACAGCCTCGGCAAGATGCTGCATCGTGAGCTTAAGGCGGAGTCACACGTCGCGTTTCAAAAAAAATAATAAAAAAAAAGGACTGACATTATGTCAAACACACATGCGAGGGTAATCGAGTTTCTGTCAGTCGTCCTACAGGTGGATATCCCCACGGATATTGACGATCTGCAACGTCGGGAATTCTCCGAATGGGATTCTATTAACCATCTGCGCCTGATCATGGAACTTGAAGAAATATTAGGTGTGACCCTTGAAGATGAACAAGCCGCAGACCTGTCGTCATCCAGGCAGATTGAGGCGCTGTTCACCAAGCACGGAGTGACGTTACCTGACGAGGCGTCCGCGTGAGGATAGGTATATGTGCCAGAACCTGGGGGGAAAACGGCGGTATCGGTGTGTATACCCGAAGCGTTATTCCTTCGATGTTGAATCTAGATGCAAGAAACGAGTATCACATTCTGTATTCTCACAAGGCGCATCTTGGATCGCTTAAGGGCACGGATCGCGTTCGTGAAGTGTACCTGCCTGCCAAAGGCAAGTGGATGTGGGATCAATGGGCGGTGCCAAGGTATGCCCACCGGGAAGGATTGGACATGATCTTTCACACGAAATTCGCCATCCCCTTCCTGGCAAGATGTAAAACGGCCATGGTGCTTCATGGGACCGAACGGTTTGTTTATCCAGAATTTCATCAGTCTGCGGATCTCTGGTTCTTTAAAACAGTTTACCCCCAGTTCCTAAAGCGGGCTTCACTTATCATTGCGGTATCGAAGCGAGCAAAAGAGGATATCATTTCGTACATGGGTATTGATCCGGAAAAAGTAAAAGTAGCCTATCTCGCTACTGATCCCATGTTTCGATCCATCAGTGATCCAGAACAGTTGGAGGTTGTTAGAGCAAAATATAATCTTCCGCGGCGATTTATTCTGTTCGCCGGGCATATTTACCCTGGTAAGAATTTTGGCCGGTTATTGGAAGCGTTTTCCACGGTGAGAAAGGATATGAATGTTCACCTCGTCGTAGCAGGAGGGATGCGCTGGAAGTACCAGAATGACCTGAATGCAATTGAAACGCTGGGACTCAAGGAGAGTGTGCATTTTGCCGGTTATGTCCCACAGAATGAGTTGGTGGCGTTTTACAATCTCGCTGCTGCAACAGTGTTTCCTTCACACTATGAAAGTTTTGGACTCCCAAATATCGAGTCAAATGCTTGCGGTTGCCCTTTAATCACAAGTCGTACAGGAGGAATGCCCGAAGCAGCAGGCAATGCCGCCATGTATATCGATCCACTGGACGTGGCTGATATTGCGAATGCCATGGTCCGAGTGCTGACCGATGAGGACCTCCGACAAACCCTTGTTGCCAAGGGGTATGAAAATGCTGTTCGTTTCTCCTGGGAAAAGACGGCGAGGGCCACATTGGATGCGTTGGAGTGGGCCGTTGCTCCTGCGTAATGATAATTTGATTATTCTAAAATGCAAGAGAAGCTTTGAGAAGAATCGTAACGAACTGTTTGGATTGGGATTCGGACAGTACCCGGCATTTGTACGCTCGGATGTACAACCGGATCAGATACCGGTATTTCAATTCCATGATGTCTCAAGGGCCACGCTCGAACCGGCTTTGGAGTTCATTGCCCGAAATCACTATGTAACCTTAACGGGAGATGAATATTACCAACGGGTAATCGGTGCATTACCAAGACAGGAGCGTGAGGTGCTGCTGACGTTCGATGACGGTCAAGCGAGCCTCTACTCAGTCGCCTTTCCCTTGCTCCGTAAGTTTAAGCAAAAAGCCGTCGCCTACATTGTTCCTGGGCGCGTTCCCGATGGAGACGAGCCTCTGCATGGAAATGACACGGAAAGTGCACTTTGCAGTTGGCTGCAGATACGCCAAATGCATTCAAGTGGTGTCATCGATATCCAGTCCCACTCTCTATACCACCATAGTATCGCCATCTCCACGAGGATTGTGGATTTTACGAGACCTGGAATTTCGACTTCTTTTCTGGAGTCTGATCTCGCGCCGATTCATCCAGGAAATAAGAATAGGTTTTGCCCGGACCTTATTAATACCTGGGGCCTGCCAATCTACCAATGGAGTGCCCGTATGGGTGTCCATCCAGCGTATATTGAACACACGCAGATTTCAGAAGCGTGCATCCGGCACGTTGCCGACCATGGCGGAGAGGCCTTCTTTCACAGTCGAGGTTGGCGACGTCAACTCAAGACCATTATGAAGGACGCGCAAGAGAAATTGCTTCCTGCACGATTCGAAACCGTCGGAGAGCAGCGAAATGCCATCCTCACGGATCTACGTGAGTCGAAGGCGGTCATCGAATCCAGGCTGCCAGCGAGCCGTGTGCGGCATTTCTGTTTTCCATGGTACAGGGGGTCTGCCCTGGCAGTTGAGCTTTCCCACGAAGCTGGATACGTCACCAACGCTTGGGCTAGTCTCCTGCCAAGATTTGTTAATCCTGCCGAGACCCAACCTGTCCCCATTGCTCGGCTTCAACCGAAATACATCTACAGACTTCCAGGTGTTGGACGCCGACCATGGTGGAGGCTATTAGGCGGAGGGGTATAAGGACTGTTTGTGATGTTGAAGGGAGTAACGGGCAAGGCCGAGATGTTATTTCCCTCCATTTTATTCGGGAGAGCATTTTGCTTCCCATAAGAGAATCGCTTTTTTATGAATGAGGATGACAAAAGCCATGCTGGGACAGGATTGCGGATATTCCAGAACTTTGGGTATTTAACTGTCGGCAAGCTCCTTGCCGATGGAGCCACATTTTGGTTCTTTATTGTCCTCGCGCGTACGTATGGCCAGGAGGGCATCGGGCAATATTCATTTGCAATGGCATTGACGAGTGTGCTTGCGGTTTTTGCCGATTTCGGCATCCATAACCTGTCCATAAAGTATCTGAGCCGCGACAGAGATCAGGTGACGAACTACTATGGACGTCTGTTGGCAGTGCGTCTCTTGCTATCGGCCACCGTTATATCTGTGTTGTTGGTGATGACCGCTCTGTTCCCCTTCCCGGAGGAGATGAAGCTCCTCATCATAGTGATCGGAGCCTATCAAGTCTTTCTCACACTTGTGGATGGATTTGGAGCAGTATTTGTCGCCTGGGAGGATATGCACATCACGAGTCTTCTTGAGGTCTCCCTTCGAGTTACCACAGCCCTGGCAGGCATCGTGATAGTTTACTCGGGAGGAGGTCTGATACTCGCAGTATCTGTCCTGCCAGTTATGACTATTCTTCATGTTGCCCTTGGCTATCATTTAACCCTGAAGCGTTGTGGGGCGCTTCATATTGCTATCACGGTTGCCGAGGCTCGTCAGATTTTATGCGAAGCTTTCCCCTATGCCATTCATTTTTTGTTGGAACTATTCTCTTCTAGAGTGACTTTGTTATTTGTTGGTTTCATGCTTGGTGTTTCCGCTACCGGCCTCTTTAATGCAGCCTATCGATTAATTGTCGTACTGTTGTGGGTTCCTATATTTGCCGGCTATGCAGTCTTTCCGGTTGCGTCTCGTCTTCATATCAGTTCCCCGAAACAATTGCAGGGCCTGCATGAAAACACGCTAAACTTTGCAATTATTATCGGTCTCCCGATGTCGGCGGGTATCTGGCTGATTGCGCCAAAATTGATCGAGCTGTTTTATGGGATAGAGTTTTTTGAGTCAATAGGGATATTGCGCTGGCTCGCCTGGCTCGTCGTCCTGGGTTTTCTAAAGACTATTATGCAGATTTTTCTGACAGCGTGTGATCGTCAGATGACGGTGACGAGAATTCAATTCCTGGTTGCATGTATTGGAAGCATCCTCCACTACTGGCTTATTGCGAAGTTTGGTTTGCAAGGGGCAGCCGCCGCGATTCTCCTAACGGAAATACTGCTCATTGTAATTCTTGGCAGTCGGGCTAATGAGTTGTTTAATTGGAAGAGCATCGCTAAGCGAGTTGTAATGAGCAGCACTGCAGTTGCAGCTTTTCTGGTGCTCTTAATGGTTTGGAACGAATTTCCATTGCCCGTCACCATATTGAGCTCCGTCCTAGTATATTGCGGAGTGCTGTTGCTTTTCCATGACATCCGACAGAATGAGCTTCGACTGTTTCTCGACTACTTGCCCTATAATCGCCACAACCAGAGTGATTCCTCCAAAAAGCCAGTTACCAAAACCGGCAAGATCTAACGCAGTTACAAGGGACATTTGCAAAATGCGCATTAGAACTCTCCGTAATAACTCAGAGCTGGATTCGATCAAAGATGTGTGGGAAACATTTGAAGCGCACCCGAATGGCCCTACTGTATTTCAGGCCTGGACCTGGAACCGGATCTGGTGTGATCGGGTACTGGCTGAAAACAGAAACATGAGATTGGCTGTCAAGCTCGTTGAAGATTCCGCAGGTCGGCCCGTGGCCATTCTTCCTTTTTTTGAACAGGCAATAATGGGCTCGATGCTTCAGGTGACGCAGTTTCTTGGGCACCGGATGTCCACCTATAACGATATACTTCTTGCTGATCCGAATGACATGGAGCTATGCAAAGAAGTTGTTGCGTCTCTTTGCTCCGACACCCAAACAAACGGCTGCATTCATCTTCGGCAAATGTCGGATGAGTCAGTTTTTGCAAAGGGACTCATTGATCGCGGGCTTGCTGAGCCACAGTGTCAGCGCGCTTGGGTTGATGCTGACCCAGAGGTGCCGGATCCATTATCACGGGTCAGTAAGTCACGGAGAAAACATATTCGTCGCGCGGAGCGGAGTCTGCGTAAGAAGGGCACGGTTGAGTTTCGTGTGTGTCGGGGAAACGAGTTCACGTCTGCCTTTGACGAATTGATCAATTTGCATTACCGACGATTCTCGCACAAGCGTAAGGAAACGAACCTCACGAGTCAGAACGTAGGCTTTCTCAGGAATGCCGCCGCCACGCTTAGCAGTAAAGGCCAGGCTGAAGTCCTCCTGCTCCGATGTGACGATGTGACGATAGCCGGGGTGTTCCAGGTTATAGATCGGAATCGTTACTATTCATTACAATCAGGATTCGATCCTGAATATGCTGATTACTCACCGATTTGGTTGCTCGACGTAGAAAGTATGCGCAGAGGATTCACAGAGCTTGGCTGTACACGTTACGAACTAGGAGCGGTATACAATGAGTACAAATATGGTTGGAATCCTTCGTTAGGCATGAGTTATGTCGCAAGTTTTAATGGCGATAACTGGCTGTCTCAAATTGCGCAAAGTGCATACCGCTATAAATTCAGGAGAGACGCCAAACGTTTAGGGGTGTAAGAGGTAGTATGGCCAGCTTTATTACGAAAGTTGTTTCAACAGTCTGCGCGCCCCACCTGAAATGACACAGTAAGCCACCTTTTCCATTTTCGAGCTCTATAGGGTCATTTTGATATAGCAGGCCAGTGGCACACTGGCAGAGCATCCATCAAATGGGGGCTAAGGAAGCCAGATAGGGTATTTGTCCCTGTCCACTCGAGTGATTTAGAAAAACGATGGTTTGCTTAACGTGGGATTGCAACTGGATTATTATCGCATGAAGGAAAATCTGACCCCCGATTTGAAGTACTTAGAAGCGCTGTGCAAACCAGGGTTACGGGTTTTATACGTGACATACTCTATTGGTGTTTCACAACCGTTGTTAATGTTGCGCCGCTTTGTGACCGATTATGAATTTTAACTCATTGAGTACAATGCGCACGGCTTATTTTTGCAAGATGGAGATGAATAATGAATCGGGGCGAGGCTGCTTGCAGTCTTTAAAGTTTGTGCAAGGATCTTCTGGCTTCTGTTGGTGGTGCCCTGGTGACGAGGAAATGGAATCAGGTAGCAGAAGCAGAGCGCACGTAAGGTCAAAGCCCGGGGCCATGTGGTCGCAGTGGTCTTCCAGACTATCGACTTAAGCAAATATTCGTTTTATGGTAAATACTGATTAAGATTATTGTTACGGGATCTATTCTCATCTCTGGTTCTTAGCTGTGGAAGGCATGCACCGAGAGGTTTGAGTTGTGGGATGCATGGTCTGTTATGTAAATGCCATCGTCTTTGATGGATACAATTAAAGTTGGAAGTGTCGACGTCCACGAGCTAATTTAAAAAATTTGGTGCCGACAGTACCCTCAATCCCTTAAGAGGAAAAGCATATCGTGTGGTATTCGGCAACGCCGGGGTATTAGGAAGGCCTATCCCAAGCTGGCTACTCGCAGGTTTCAGTGAGGGACTATTGAATATTACATGGCTTTGTGAGAAGAGCGTTGAGGGAAATATTGGGCGATACTTGGTTTAACGTTTGTCAGGAAATTTCGACTGACGCGGAAACGCATGTCTGACACCAATCTGGTTTTCCTTTGCGAGGCGCATGGCCAAAATAGTGAGAGGTACGAAGACATACAATGGGTGATGATTTACCTGGAGTGGAATACTGGGACTCCGATGATGCGCTGCGAGACTATACCAAGCCACCGGAGCTTATGGGTGGAGAGAGGCTGGCGCTTAAGGATGTTTTTGCAAACGACCTCTCGGGTAAGAAAGTGCTCGATCTCGGCTGTGGTGGAGGCCGTACCAGCGTCATACTACGAGACATGGGGGGTGAGGTCATAGGGGTTGATATCAGTACGAGGTTGATCGGAGCGGCACGACGCCGATTTCCAGATATTGACTTTCAGCTTGGTGATGCGGTCAATCTGACCTATCCCGACGCAAGCTTTGATTGTGTGTTGTTCTCATTCAATGGTTTGGACTATTTGTATCCTTTGAAGGCGCGGCTGAAGGGCATTGGTGAGATATGGCGTGTTCTGCGACCAGGAGGCGTGTTCATTCTCTCCTTTCACAATCTTTCATCATTCATGTTTGGGTGGTACCAGTTCATGCGGCCCTGGAAGCTGGCCTTTCGAGCCAAACACATCCTTCTCGGAAACTTTTTTAAGCCCGAGTGCTTTCTGTTGGAGCCGGACAATTTCGGTATGTGGGGGTACCATGCTTGGCCGCACAAGTTCCGTGAGGGCATGGAGGCGAATCAGTTCGAAGTCATCGGGGTCTATCCGAATGATCCGGTGCTTGGCTGGTTGCAACAAACAATCCGGAGTACAGTGATGACGCGGCTGTGTGACCCCTGGCCCTATTATGCGTTTCGCAAGACTGTCGTTAAGTAGTTTAATGGAAATAGTCTGGTCATCGGAGGAAAAACATATATTATTTGGGCGGTGTGGCCGTCCAAAAGGGCGCGCCTTTTTAGGGGTAGAGTGAATATTAGTAAACTCAGTTATTGAAGGTAAGGAGACAAAAATGTTGGGAGTCCTAGTTAGCGGGATTACTGGGTTTGCAAAGAAGATCATCCAATCCAATAAAGCCTTAGATACACTGAATTATGATCTTGCCAATATGGGAGAGTTTAGCAACCTTTTCGAGCATGAAAAGATGTTGTCAGATTATATACGTGTAAATACATATTGTAATGCGATTCGGGAACATTTGAAACCTGGAGATTCAGCCATTGATTTGGGTACGGGCACTGGAATTCTCTCCCTATTTGCGGCGCGACAAGGGGCCAGAGTCTTCGCAATAGATCATTCCAAGTTTATAAGAGTTGCGCAAAAAATTGCCCAAAAGAATGGGATCGATAATATTAGATTCATCCGTTCAAACAGCCGCCGGTTTACTCCTCCAGAAAATGTAGATTTCATTATTCATGAACAAATGGGTGATGATCTGTTTAACGAAAACATGATACAGAATTTGTTAGATCTAAAGCAGCGTGTCTTAAAAAAAACGGGGAAGATTCTTCCTGGCAGATTCATGTTATTTCTGGAGCCGGTTGCAATAAAAGAAAATTACCGTGTGCCATTTATCTGGGAAAAGCCTGTATCTGTAAGTGGTCTTCCACAGGAGGTTGATTTTGGCTTCTTGCGTGACTTGCCGGAAGCAAAGGAATTTCAACCTCCAGGATATAACCGACACTTCGTGGATGAAGCCTCGCTAGATTTCTTCCTCGGGGAACCAGAACCTATAATGACATTCGATTTGAACGAGATAGACAGCGCCAAAGAGATACCTATGCATTGGGAAGCGAAGCGACTCGTCATTCGTCCTGGAGGTCTTGATGGATTTTGTCTTTTCTTCGGGGCTGACTTTGGGAAGGGCATTCAGTTTGATACTCGGCCCGGGCGCACCTGCTGGGCGAACCGTCTCTTTCGTATTCCACGAAAAGAGTACGGCCAAGGGGAAACCATAAAATTTTCTGTGAAAGCTGTTGATCTAAGAAGATCCTATACTTGGACATTCACTATTGATTAGATGACCCTGGACAGGCCCCATCCAGCTAAAGAAAATTCCAACCAATTTAGATTTAAAGGTTTTGGGTAGCGGGAACTTTCCGGCAAAAAAATGGGTAGGAGAGCAAGGTCTCAGGTAGAATTTTGAGCTAAGAAAGCTACAAAAAGTCGCTCTTACCGAATCACCTCCTGTTGATCACCTGTATTGACGAGTTATCCTGCTAAAGGGAGTATTTATTTCGCTCAGGGTGATCCCGCAGGGAGTGAAAAAAATTAACAGAAAACCCAAGAAATTATTTGGATTCCTTAACCTGCCAGTTCACTCAGTTATCACCAAAATAGCCCTAAATTTTCGTCAATAATCAAGTTGGCGTCGAAACTGGCTTCTTCGCAAATACGTACTATTGCTGAATGGTAGTGCCTGCGTCTTACGCTTTTATTAGTTTTTTATCATTTTAGTTTTTTTATAGGGAAGGGACTTTCTTGCACTACTACTTTTGACTTCAATTTATTTCCTGCTGCTATGATTTTGCCTTAAGGTTCGGCTTTTTCTCCAGACTGGAAGAAAAAGGATTCCTGGAGATAAAAATGATGTCTTTGATTCGTATCCAGCATGATCCTATTGTGTGGCGTAGATTTTGCTTATCCCTACGATCAGTTAATTGTGAACCAAAAATCTTACCACAGGTTTAATGAAATAAACGGGGGCGAAATGAAAATGGGAAATAGCAAATCTGGCAGAGTGCCAATTTTGAAAATTTAAGGAGGGCATGACATATGTTCACGATACGAGTTTTATTCGTTGGGATCATAACTTTGGCCATGACGGTGCAAGTGTATGCCCTTGATGCGATTCCTGAAAAACTTTCTGATTGGACCGAAAAAGGGGTTGTTCTCCAGAACAGTTCAGGCCTGGCCTGGGAAAATAAACCTGGCATCGCTGTGAGTGGTATCTCGAAAGTGGGCGGGATCTATTATCTCCATTATCTCGCAGGGTTTAACGGGTGTTGGAATGCGGATGGTGATGTCAACCACCAATCTCTCGGTCTTGCCACCAGTACGGACGGAGTGAACTTTACAAAATACGCAGGGAATCCGGTGTTGAAACCCCATGACTTCTTACCCGTCAGTTCTCAGGAAGAAGGGGTCCGAACCGCGTATATTCGGTATCTGCCTTCTAAGGGGAAGTTTTACGGTTACTTTGGTGTCGAATCGCCAGGTGGCTCTCAGACATGTAACTTCGGTGGAGGAGGAACCTGTGGCTGTAATATTGGTGTTGATGCCCGGGTGTATGGAGCTACGTCGGTTGACGGGAAAACTTGGACTGTGGAAGGGTCGGTCGGTGGTACATATTCCTCAAGTGGTAGCGAAGTCTATGCCGCAGACTGGGTGTATGATGGCAGTAATTTCAGTCTGTATGTCACCACGGCTGAAGGTGGCAGGAACAAGGCTGCATCAAGAGGGTCAAACCCATTGAGTCTCAATGAATTAGGCGGTGTAAGTGCACTCGACTGGGGTTGGTCCGGGCTTGACGCCTATTTACACGATGATAACAACACCCTCACATTAATATACAACCCCCAGGGTGGGAGTCATCCTGGTAGCAGCAATGACAACCTGTATTTTGCGACCACTCACCTCGACGACATGAAGAATATTCAAAACGAGCGGGTTATCACTACATCGGGGGTACTACAAAATAAAATCTTTCGAGACGGAAACGAGTGGAAATGGTATTACAGTGATGACCCGAGTTGGAATAATAATGTCATCAAACTTCGCACACACCCGATCACCAATGCGGACAATGTGCCTCCGCAACCTCCCAAAAATCTGAAGGTCGCGCCCATTAATTGATTTAACCGGGGATTCCAACTCTGGTTCGTGGTTGAGCGGATCAGCTGCAATAGATTTGTGATTTTGTGTTTCCGACCAACAATGGAAAAGCAACTGGCAGGAGCAGCTACATGATGAGTGTGATCTTGTATGCAAGGCTACCAATTCAGGCTCTATGGTAAACGGTTCAGAACCAAATTTTTAACGGTCTAGGTGGCGGGAGCCAGGCTCAGTCGTGAGCATGACCTCGGCTTTCGCTGGTCAGCTGTCCGATCTTGGCATGCAGATTCTGTTGCATCCGTTCATGGTCGGCAGCAGTGACGAGGTTGCGCTAAAAACAGTTTCTGCCTTGCTAAGCCCCAGTCCTGAATCTGATTTGGATGGACAGTAACGTGCTCGGCTATTTCGCCTGACGTGTGTTCGCCCTTGACGGCCGCTAAAGCGAACTTGGTTTTAAATCCGGGGGAATGATTCCGTCGGGATTTTCGTGCCGTCTTCTGCTCTTTTTGTTATCAAGCAATTTAACGCAGAAGAATCCACTTCACACCCAAATTATTCTGTCCAATCAGGGGGCCATCTCTGATGTCGTCTTTTGCCAAGATTGGTTCTGCCTCTCTGGGATTCAATCAATTTCGAGCCACGCACGCAGCCGATAGTGCTCGGTCGGAATCCTAATTTAAATTTTACCCACCAAATTTACATCATCAACCTTTCGGTGTCGCCAGGGCTTATGCTCCACATGTCAGGGGCTTGGTGTGGCCGAGTGGATCGTGATTTTTTGGCCTGATTTGGGCTTTTACGATGGCCTGCATCTTTATGATGGAGTTCCATTATCAAGGAAAGCTAAGGCACCACGTCTTTCGTACCCACGTGCGAATAGAGCCGTTCGGAAGGGGACGGGCCCCTCTTGACGACTCCGGTTTCTTTCACTGGAGGGTCACCAGTCTAAGACCCTTTAGTTTCGTCTTTCCGTATCCGAAACGTACATACATATTCTTTTCTTACGGGTCTTACAGAAAAATAGGATTTATGTGCTGTTTGTATCCTGACTGGCATGATTCAGGAATTCTTGTTCTTGAAAATGCTGTTGACCGTGGAAGGGTATGTGCTTCCATCGCAAGCTTGTCTCTGTTACGACACTAGTCCTTCTTCTGGAGTAGGAGTAAAAAAATCCATTTGTGTTAGGAATGCTAGGGGAAACATTCGTGAAACGATTAGGAGTTATTCGGTGATACTTTTCCCGATCGCACGGACTCCGATACGGAGCTTCTTGGATTAAGATCTTAGATTATGCGACCTCTCCTTTCTATTGTGGTTCCCATTTTCAATGAGGAGGAATGTGTCCGTCCTCTTTATGAGGCCATTCGAACCGCATGTGAGAAAAATGGGCAATCCTATGAAATCGTGTTCGCGGATGATGGGAGCCAAGATCGGACCTTTGAGCTACTTCAAGAGCTTTATCAGCAACATCCTGGAATCACCGTGATTCGTTTTCGGAAAAATTTTGGACAAACGGCAGCTATGGCCGCCGGGTTCAGGGCGGCTCGGGGAAAGGTCGTTATCAGTATGGATGGGGATCTGCAAAATGATCCCAGTGATATTCCCCGACTGTTGGCAAAAATAGAAGAGGGTTTTGATGTTGTCTGTGGATGGAGGAGGGAAAGGAAGGATAAATTTCTTTCCCGCCGTTTTCCTTCCGTGATTGCAAACTGGCTTATCGGCAAGATCACAGGAGTGGCCATTCATGACAACGGGTGTTCTCTGAAAGCCTACCGTGCCTCAATTATTAAACGCGTGTCCTTATACTCTGAGCTCCATCGTTTTATTCCCGCTATGTCAACCTTGGCTGGAGCGAGAATTGCTGAATTGGTTGTGACCCATCACCCACGGATATTCGGGAAAAGCAAATACGGAATTTCCAGGGCTTGGCGTGTGTTTTTGGATTTGTTCCTGGTGAAAATGGTGACAGGATTTGCCTCCAGGCCAGCATTATGGTTTGGCATATTAGCCATTCCTGGAGCATTGTTAGGTACCCTCACCTTGCTGGTTCTTCTTTTTTCTGAGGGCATTGGCATTGTGTTTCCCGCCACCGCGTTTTTGTTATTTGCCCTGACAGGACATTTGCTGACTATGGGGGTTCTTGGCGAAATGATCCTTCATTCCGGGGATTACCGTCCGGACCAGATGATATCGAAAGTCCATGCTTAATAATTTTCTCGTTCTGTCTCCATGGTGCCGAGGGGAATTCTTCAGCACGTCCGAAAAAAATGTATAGACAACTTGTTAGACATGGAAAGTCCGGCTGTAACCTTCAAAAAGATTTTCGTATTCTTTTTGCAGTTTGGCGTTTCCTAATTTTCCTAACCCAAAGCTTTTTTCCCCTTGCCTCTGCCGTGTTAGGTTCTTTTAGAAAAGGTCGTTTTTCATGACGGTCCATCATTCAGAGCCAGATGGTGTCTCTTCAGAATCCATGGCTGTCGCTGTTTCTGTTGTGGTGCCGGTCACAGAACGATGTGATGCCTTAGATGAGATTTATCGTGTGCATGCTGAGGTCTTACGTAGCTTGGTACCCTCATTCGAATTTATTTTTGTCTTAGACGAAGGATATGAAAAAGCTGCCCAGCCGCTTCATGGCCTGATAGGGCAGGGAGAGCCTATTCGAATCGTTCCACTTCAGCGGCATTTTGGAGAAGCCACTGTCCTTATGGTGGGATTCCAGCAGGCCCAAGCCGACGTTATTATTACGCTGTCGGCGTATTTCCAAACACTTCCTGAAGGTCTGCGCACGGTAATGAGTTCCCTCAATGAGGGGTATGATCTGATTGTGACCCGTCGTTATCCCCGACAGGATCCCTGGATCAATCGTCTTCAAAATCGTGTCTTCCATTGTGCCATGCGATTGCTTACCGGCGTGCAATTTCATGATATGAGTTGTGGGCTTCGTGGCATTCGGAAGCATGTGGTTCGGGAAGTGAATCTTTATGGAGATTTGCATCGGTTTCTCCCTTTGCTTGCTTATCAACGGGGATTTCGAGTGGTGGAACGAGATGTGGCACAGCACCCAGCTGATTGTCATTCCCGAATGCTTCGTCCCGGGGTGTATCTTCGCCGGTTTCTCGATATCATTACCGTTGTCTTTCTATTCAAATTCACCAAAAAACCATTACGATTTTTTGGGTTGGTTGGGGCGGGGTTGTTTTCCGGTGGTCTGGGCATTTCTATGATTTTGGCTATGCAAAAACTTTTTGGTCTCACAGGACTTACCGATCGGCCATTGTTAATCCTGGGTGCTTTGTTGATGGTACTCGGAGTCCAAACCGCCTCCGTCGGTCTCCTGGGTGAGATGATCGTTTTTACTCACGCCAGGAAAATGAAGGACTACACTGTGAAGTCCATTCTCAAATACAAGGGCTCTATGGAGTGAACTCAGTCCCATTTTGGTCGGTAGTACAAGCTGATATTGAGAGACTTCAAGAATCTGTCTCTGGTGGAAGAGGTTTTTTGAGTGGGCTCTTGTCCCAGGGGTTTTTAGCCATTTTCACTTATCGTTTCTTTCACTGGTTCTATGAGCGTCATGTTCCTACTCAGCCCATCCGTTTTCTGTTTGAGCGGATTGTTGAAATAACCACGGGCATATCTATTCCTGCGAAAGCCCGAATAGGCAAAGGGCTCCGCATACATCATTTTGGTGGAATCATCATTCATTCTGAGGCTGTTATTGGGGAGGGATGTACCATTCACCAGGGCGTAACCTTGGGGGATCTTGGAGGGTGGGGTGGTGCTCCTTGTGTGGGCAATCATGTGTTCATCGGTGCTGGAGCAAAACTTCTTGGGAACATCACGATTGGGGATGGTTCGCGTATCGGAGCTAATGCTGTGGTGCTGACGTCGGTTCCACCACACTGTCTGGCGGTGGGAGTACCGGCCGTGATTAAAAATAGTACTAAAGACGTTTGATAGGTATTCAAAATTTTGTGACTGCAATGAGCATATTGATTCTCATGGACAGATTTCTCCCCGATGATGGTGGATCTATTAATTGGATGGTGAATACTTACAGCCGGTGGTCAACAGAGGAAGTCATTTTTGTCGTCCCAGAATGCGAAAATTCGGAAACTGTTGACCTTTCTCTCCCGTTCAAGGTGATTAGAGTTCCCATGGGATTTACAAGCTGGGATCCCATGCTTCCTCAAACATTTTTTTTCTACGTGAGGCTGGCTTTACAAGTGCAGAAAATTTGTCGGCATTATCATGTCCGGCAAATCCACTGTGCCAAAGTGCTTCCCGAAGGTCTGGTGGCCTGGTGGATTCATCTTATTAAAGGAATCTCCTATATCCTATATGCGCATGGAGAGGAAATCCTATTAACACAAACTTCACGGAAGTTCTCATGGCTTCTCCCTAAGCTCTACAATGGTGCCTCTGCTCTTATCAGCAATTCCAGGAATACGAGGTCTCTTTTACATCGTATCGGGGTTACACTGACCACTATTCATGTCATTCATCCGGCAGTCGATGCCACTGCTTTCGGCGCAG
The DNA here is from genome assembly GCA_021604105.1 of Nitrospirales bacterium. Taxonomy (GTDB): domain Bacteria; phylum Nitrospirota; class Nitrospiria; order Nitrospirales; family UBA8639; genus Nitrospira_E. The sequence goes on from BQIW01000014.1 coordinate 33,599, forward strand.
AGCGTACCAACCCTAATTGGATTCGCAAACAGTATGATCTGGAAAATTCACAGGTTCTGTTAACAGTGGGGCGCCTCCAGCGTCGAAAAGGGCAAGATATGGTGATCAGAGCTTTGCCAAAAGTCCAAGAACAATATCCGCATGTAAAATATATGATTGTTGGGGAAGGAGATGATCTTGCCTATCTGCAATCATTGGCTGAAGAAGAAGGAGTAGGGAGGAGTGTGGTGTTTGCCGGGCATGTTGGGAAAGAGGATCTTTCTGGGTTTTACGCTGCGTGCGATATTTTTGTGATGCCCAATCGGCAGATTGGAGCAGATATTGAAGGGTTTGGAATGGTGTTTTTGGAGGCGAGTGCATCGGGGAAACCGGTGATTGGAGGAAAAAGTGGCGGGACGGATGAAGCAATTTTGGAGGGTATAACCGGATACAGGGTGAACGGGGATAATGCTGATGACATTGCTGAAACGATCCTGCGCCTGCTTTCTTGTCCGGAGGACGGCAAAAGAATGGGTACCGAAGGGCGCAGGTGGGTCTGCCATGAATGTTCTTGGGATGCGGTAGTTCATCAAACGCATCATGTGGTGTCGAGTCTTCATGGATAACGAAGGGACTATCTGCATGAAAACGGACAAAGATGCTTGCGAAGAACAAAATGTGGCAGGTCTCTATCAAGATACTCAGGTTGCGGAATCCTATTGTCAGCGACGATTTGCCCACTCCTGGAGTAGTCTCTTACATAGAAAACAAGTGACTGAGGTGAACCGGGCTCTTGCCCAATTCCAACCTGGCGATACGGTGGAACTGGCTCCCGGTCCGGCTCGCCTGACCACCGAAATACGGGGAGTTCAACGGGGGATCATGGTTGAATATAGTCATGAGATGTTGACTGTGGCCCAAAAGCGTTTAAGTGAGGCAGGGCTTGCTTCTAGGTGGGATTTGCGTCATGGCAATGCCTTCGACCTTCAATCTATGGACATCCATTGCGATTTCCTCTTTACGTTTCGGTTTATACGGCATTTTATTATGAGCGATCGAATCCGTCTCTACAAACAGATTCATCACTGTCTAAGGCCAGGCGGGTATTTTATCATGGATGTCGTGAATCGAATTATGCGGGAACGAATCGAGGCACAAAGCAGTAAAAAATCAAAAAATGAGTTGCCGGTTTATGACATGGCCTATACTCCATGTGAATTTGAGGATGAAATAGAAGAGCATGGGTTTGTGGTTCGTCGGCTGATTCCTGTGATTAAGCATTTTGGTCTCCAGAGTTGGGTCAGTTTCACGTTAGATCACCGTATTGCTTCGTTAGCTTATGTCACCGTTGCAATACTAGAAAGGGTACCTTCTTTGGAGCCATTGGAATGGATTGCCGTGTGTCAGAAGATGGAATAATTCAATGAAGATTGTAGCAATTGAATTTTTATGCGCGTGATTTATTGGAATACTTCTTGTCTTGAACCGGAGATTGAGGCCATTTCAAAGGAAGTCTTTCAGTTAGCCCGCCACTTTGATCCTAGTTTGATTTTCAGCATTAATTCACATTTGTTGTTTCGGCATTCGTGGAAGGAGCGATTTATCGGATTTCATCCAAATTTCGATCTGCTTCTTCGGGCGCTTATTCCAATGGTAGCCCGTTTTGGGGATATTCACCATATCTATGGGGAGCTTTGTCCTTGGATATTTTTCAAAACTCTCCATAACGTAAGGCCTCTCCTTCTCACCGTCGCCTCCGAAAAAGGTACCATAAATCAGGAATTTTTTAATTGCTGCCAAAAAATCATTGTACAAACCGAAACACTTCGTGAAAAGTTAGTGGACCTTGGGGTGGAAAAAACGAAAGTCGAGCTTATTTATCCCGGTGTGAAGTGTTCGCAATTTCGGCCGGTGTCGGATGGGCCACGGATTACAGAACGGCCACGGGTGTTGTTTGCCACAGCCCCACGCAGTCAGGACGAGATGGAAGGGCGTGGTGTGTGGTTGCTGCTTCATGCGGCCAAGGAAGCGCAGGATGTGGATTTTACGCTCCTCTATCGACCGTGGAGAACCGGATATACGAGTCTGAATCCTACAAGAAACTTTATTGCTAACCACCATATTCAGAATGTGGTGCTGGACAATGCTGCAGTATCTGACATGTCGGTTCTGTATAGAGCTCATCACTTCATTGTCATACCCTATACTTCCTCCGACGGTGGAAAAGAATGTCCCAACAGCTTAATTGAGGCCTTAGCAAGTGGTCTCCCAGCGCTTATTTCATCTGCTTGTCCTTTTTCGTATTTTGTTGAAGCGCATCAGTGTGGGGTGGTGTTTGAACCATCTCCTTCCAATTTTATTAAAGCCCTTGAAGAAGGAGTCCGAAAGCTTCCACTCTTATCAAAAAATGCTGCCAAGGTGGCTAGAAAGAAATTTTCACAAGAAATCGTTTTGCAAAAATATGAAACGATGTATCGAAAGTTCTAACAACGCATGGTGTTGCCCACAGGCTGGTCTTAATCCCAATGATTCCGTTTCAATTATGAGCTCTTCCTCATCAAGCCGAAAAAGTATATTTCCTTTGATGCTTCATCTTAAGGAAAAAAATGGGATTAGGAGAATTCACGAACCGATCACTATGGGGCTTCCGTTTCCGAAGGGATTGGTGTCTGATTCGTCTGCTTTGGCAATGTATACAGAAAATAATGAGGTCATCCCTTTACACGTTCAGGTAACAGCTCGCTGGAGCGATCAGAGCATTCAATGGGCTTTGCTGGATCTTCTAGCCAGTGTGGAGCCGTATGAAACTCTCACGTATAGACTAACCTGTGAGGAGAGTCGGGCATTACAACTTAAACCTTCACCCCTAGTTTTTCTGCAAAATGCTGATACATGTATTGTGAAGACAGGTCTGGCCTCATTTTTCCTCAATCCCCATGTTTTTACTCCCTTTAGGCGGGTGATGGTTGATGGGGTTGATCGGTTAGATGAAAGCGGAAATTCTTTCATCCTGACGGACGGTGAAGGGCAGGAGCTTGAGGCACAAATTTCCAGCACGGTTGTGGAATGCGAGGGCCCCATTCGTTTGACGCTGAGATGTGAAGGGGTATTTTCCGGCGCCTCCTCAAGGGGACCCCGTTTCATTGGACGACTGACGTTTTATGCCGGAAGTGGCACGGTGATGCTTCAGTTTACTCTCCATAATTCTCAAGCAGCTCGCCACCCTGGCGGGTGTTGGGATTTAGGAGATGAAGGTTCCTTCTTCTTTGAAGACCTTTCTTGGCTCCTGGCCTTACGAGATTCAGGGAAGAGTGTGCAGGGTTGGAATGTGAATCCCCATGAATCCATGAATTTTGGCGAATATTCCAGGATTGAAATTTACCAAGATTCTAGTGGAGGGCCAAATTGGAGCAGTTCCAATCACGTCAATAAAGTTGGTCAAGTCAGGCAGAGGTGTTCAGGCTATCAAGTTATGCGAGATGGAAGAGTCCTACGCGAAGGAAAACGGGCCACCCCGTCCCTATTTATCAAACAAGGCGAGATTGCTCTCGCCGGAACTATTCAAAATTTCTGGCAGAATTTCCCCACAGCCTTGGAAGCTGATGACAAAAGAATTTGTCTGCGTCTTTTTCCACATCAATTTGATGATATCTATGAGTTGCAAGGTGGAGAGCAAAAAACCCATACCTGTGTGGTAGCTTTCACGAGTTCGGCTAATCCGGAATCCGCTATAAACTGGATACATGCGCCACTGAGACCGGTTATTTCACCAGAATGGTATGAAGGATCGAAGGCGATCCGGTATCTCTCTCCAAGAAATCAAGATAAGAATGTTGAGTATGGCCAGTTCATTGCCACAGCCATTCAAGAGCCCAACTCCTGGATTAGTCGGCGGGAACGAATTGATGAATATGGGTGGCGGAACTTTGGCGAAATTTATGCTGATCATGAAGCCGTGAGGTCTCTGGAAAATCCTCCTTTGATCTCCCATTATAATAATCAATATGACGTCATTTTTGGATTACTTCTTGAATATTTGAGGACAGGGGAAGAACGCTGGTTTTCTTTAATGCAGGACCTCGCTCGTCATGTGATCGATATTGACATCTATCATACCCAGGAAGATCGTCCTGCCTATAATGGTGGTTTGTTTTGGCATACGGATCATTATGTCGGTGCCGCTACCGCGACTCACCGTACTTATTCAAGGGTCAATAAAGAAACGATGGGTGCTGATTCCTACGGCGGAGGGCCTTCCAATGAGCACAATTACACAACAGGACTCCTCTATTACTATTTTCTGACCGGAGACCCTCTGGGCGCTGAATCGGTGAAAGAATTGGCTGATTGGGTGATCGATATGGATGATTCCAATGGCACCATCCTGGGAGTATTGGATCGGCGGCCAACGGGTCGAGCAAGTTCTACCGTCGATCGTGCATACCATGGTCCCGGTAGAGGCGCTGGAAACTCGGTCAACGCGCTCCTCGATGCCTTTGTGCTGACGAGGAAAAGGCAATACCTCATGAAAGCCGAAGAATTGATCCGTCGATGTATTCATCCGTTGGATAACATTAGAAAACATCATCTTGAAGATATCGAACACCGGTGGTCGTATACGGTGTTTCTCTCGGTCTTGGGGAAATACCTTGACCTGAAGGTTGTAGAAGAAGAAGTGGATGAACACTATGCTTATGCACGGGAAGCCTTGCTCCATTATGCAGCATGGATGGCGGAAAATGAGGTGCCGTACAAACAGGTCCTACATCGGGTCGAGATTCCCTCGGAGACGTGGTCGGCACAAGATATGCGGAAAAGCCATGTTTTTAATCTTGCGGCGAAATATGCCGGAACACCGTTACGAGACGTATACCTAAAAAAAGCCAGGTTTTTCTTTGATGCCTGTTTAGTTGATTTGAAAACCTTTGAAACAAACATGCTGACACGGCCGGTGGTTCTTCTTATGACCAATGGCTATGTACAGGAGTATTTCGATCTTCATCCTGATGAGTCAGCTCCTGTGCCCAAGCACATCAATGATTTCGGGATGCCGAAGCAGTTTACTCCCCAAATGAATGAGGTCTATAGGCTGCGTGAAATAATTGCTGGCATCATCGGATCATTGAAAGGTGTGTTCCGGTAATTTTATGGCAAATGTTCGGTTGCTTGAACTTCGGAATACCTATAAATGGGGTGGTGGCCCGGATAAAACGATCTTGCTGTCTGCGGAACAGCACGATCCTGTAAGAGTATCTGTTGTAGTTTCCTATGTCCGTGACGAGCGGGATCATGAGTTTCAAATCACCAAAAAGGCACGTGAAAAGGGACTTACTTTCTACGAAATTCCTGAAAAAGGAAAGCTGGATCTCAGGGTGATTTGGGCTCTTCAGGACATTGTGCTACGGCATGATATTAATCTTATCCATGGGCATGATTATAAAAGCGACTTTTTCGCTTATTGCCTCAAAATTTTGTTGAGAAAACGTGAGTTGGCAGTGATGTCAACGGCTCATGCCTGGGTCATGTTGGGGCCACGAGGGGCGTTCTATCGATGGCTGGACCTTTTTCTCATGAAGCGGTTTGATCACCTCATCGCAGTTTCAACAGCGACTAAAGAGGAAATGGTTTCTGCGGGAGTGCCGGAATCCATGATTACTATGATCCATAATGCCATTGATACGAATGTTTGGTCCCCATCAGTGGTGAGGGTCACGCTCCGCAAAGAGTTGGGGTTAGGGAGTGAGTATCCAGTGATTGGTTATGTGGGACGTATCATGCCGGAGAAAGATTTGGAAACGTGGTTGCGGGCTGCGGCATTGGTATTCAAACGGTTCAAGGAAGCCAGGTTTCTCCTCGTAGGGGAGGGAAGTGAAGGGTCAACAACCCTTTCTCAATTGGTCAAACTAGCCAAAGAATTGGGGATTTCAGATCGTGTGATATATCCTGGATATCGAAGTATTCTTCAGCCCGTTTATGCTGCATTTGATCTGTTTGTTTTAAGCTCCAAGCGGGAAGGGTTGCCGAATAGCATATTGGAGGCTATGGCGATGGGCTTGCCTGTTGTGACAACAGATGTGGCCGGTGCCAAGGAATTGGTCGTCGATGGGGAGACCGGTTTCGTAGTTTCCCAAGGGAATGTAAACGAATTGGCCGAAGCCATGGTGAAAATTTTGGAAAATAAGCAACTCCGGGCCCAAATGGGAACGGCAGGTCGTCTACGAGTAGAAGCCCAGTTTTCTTTTGCAAAACGATTGGCTTCTGTGGAAGATCTTTATGAGAAAATTTTAGAAAAGGCAGGAATTTTAGAAAAGAGTAAAGTTTAACATCTGAACCCTTTGCCGATATATTGCTTTAAAAAAATATGAGGGGGAAAAGATGAAGGGATGTTCTTTTTACCTTTTTCAAAGAGAAGTTCATGGGGTTGTGCGGACCATATAAAGTATTAACTTGGACGTAGGATCAAACGCTCAAGGTTTCATCACCCAATGGAGTATCCTGGGTCTGTTCTATGCGGAATGGGATTATGAAAATTTCCACTGGAAACCAAGCAAGGAAGGACAATATTAATTGGGGCATTTTAGGAACAGGTATGATTTCCCATCATTTTGCGGAAGGCCTGAGGAATGTGCCTGGTGTCCAATTGCTGGCTGTGGGGAGTAGAAGTTCAGTTAAAGCCGAAGAATTTGCGCGGCAATTCTCTGTGCTCCGGGCATATGGAAGTTTTGAAGAGCTGGTGAGAGATAAGGATGTCGATGTTATTTACATTGCTACACCCAGTCAATTTCACAAGGAACATTGTCTCCTCTGTCTTGAAGCCGGAAAGGCCGTATTGTGCGAGAAGCCCTTCACTCATGATGCGGGACAAGCGGAAGAGGTTATTTCTCTTGCTCGGAAAAAAGAGCTGTTTTGTATGGAAGCTATGTGGATGCGTTTCCTGCCGATTATGGGGAAATTGCAGAAATTACTTGCGGACAATACCATTGGCGACGTCCGCATGGTCATGGCTGATTTGGGATTCGCTTCCTCCTGTGGACTCAAAGGCACCCAAGATTATGATAGAGGCAAAGGAGCGTTGTTGGATCTTGGCGTTTACCCTCTTTCTCTGGTTTTTTTTCTTTTAGGTAAACCCGTACAGGTTCTTAGCCAAGTATCGATAAATGCCGTTGGGGTTGATGAGCAGTTGGCGGCTATCATGCGTTATCCAGGTGGAGAACTTGGCATTATCTCTGCCAGTAAACTCGCTTCGTTGTCGGGTGAGGGACTGATTGTCGGAACGCGTGGCCAAATTCGGATTCATGCCCCGTTATATCGTCCTCATAAGCTGACAATTTCATTGTCCCCCAATCTTGGGGACTCTTCCAAACCACCATCTAGTTGGTTAATGAGAATCAGACGAAACTCTATATTAAGGGCCATGTACTTCCGATTCGAAGATATTTTCGGATTGGTTTTAGGGAAACGTGACCAGAAAATAGTTGTGGAGCCATTTGAAGGTAACGGTTATAACTATGAAATAGGCGAAGTGGTTCGTTGTCTCCGCGAGGGGCACTGTGAGAGTCAAGTCATGTCGCTCGACGAAACCTTAAATATTATGAAAACATTGGATGTGATTCGCCACCAGTGGAGATGATTCAAATTTTTTTGAAATAGATGGTCTTATTTTTTATGCGTATTGCAATCATTGGTTGTGGCTTCGTTGCTGATTATTATTTGAAAGCCCTCACGGCTTATCCGGAATTGAAAATCACGGGTGTGATGGATATTGATAAAGAGCGGGCTAAGCGCTTTGCGGCTTTCTATCGCCTTGCTATCTATCAGACTATGGAAGAATTGTTGGCTGATACTCGTGTGGATCTGGTTTTGAATTTAACAAACCCCCACAGCCACTATTCTGTTTCTCACGCCTGTCTAGAGGCTGGTAAGCATGTATATTCCGAGAAGCCATTAGCTATGGTCTTCTCGGAAGCTGAGCAACTCGTTCTTTTAGCAGAGCAAAAAAGCCTCTACATCACTTCTGCTCCCTGTAGTCTTCTTGGTGAGACCGCACAGACCATCTGGAGAGCCTTGCGGCAAAATGCAATAGGATCAGTTCGGTTGGTTTATGCCGAGATGGACGACGGCTTGATACACCGAATGCGCTATAACAAGTGGACCACCGATTCCGGCGCTCCGTGGCCCTACAAAGATGAATTTGAAGTTGGATGTACTATTGAACATGCAGGGTATTATCTTACATGGCTAACGGCGTTTTTTGGACCTGCCAAATCCGTGACTTCCTTTGCTCGCTGCCTTATTCCCAACAAGCTGACTCCTGTACCACTGAATGTTATCTCTCCTGATTTTACATTAGCCAGTATTGAATTTGCTTCAGGCGTAGTGGCCAGATTGACTTGCAGTATTATCGCTCCACACGATCATAGTTTACGGATTTTTGGAGATGAAGGAGTCCTTTCCATCAACGAGTGCTGGAATTACAGATCGCCGGTTAATATAAAGTACCGTACTAAGCTGAGCCTATGGGCGGAGAAATATCACTTCCTTAGTTTATTGCCAGGAATCGCGGCAAAAAAATTGCCCCTCGTTCGCAAAAAAAACACTGGAGATGGTTATAAGGGTACCGACCAAATGGATTTTGGTAGGGGGGTCGCGGAAATGGCAAATGCCATATCTGAAATGCGGCCTTGTCGGATGTCGGCCAAACATGCCTTACATGTAAATGAGCTCACATTGGCCATCCAATATCCGGAAAAGATGGGGTGTCCACGCACCTTGATCTCTTCGTTTGGAGAACTTGAGCCTATGCCATGGGCATTGTAAATAACAGTCAAAAGGAATACACAATGGCTATGTAAATAGGAGCTAAGGAATTAGTGATCTCTAATGTTCACCGTTTCCAAAAAAGGTAAAACCGAAAAATCTGGCGATGAAACTGATAGAAAGAGGGCAGACAATAATATGAATTCATTGTTTAGCGAACCAAGCCTTAAAACAAATTTAAAATTTATAGTGAGTTATCCGTATAGTAGCTTTGTTCACCAGATTGGTATTGCTTGGTGTAGGTTCCATAATTAATGTGAGATTGAGTTAATGTGTGGAATCTGCGGGAAATTATATTTTGCTCAAAGACATATGGTCGCCAAGGAAGAACTCCTTGACATGTCTGCCACCCTTATTCATCGGGGCCCGGATGGTCAAGGCATTTGGATAAACCGTAACATTGGATTGGCTCACCGTCGGTTGGCTATTATTGATTTGCGGGAAGAAGCCAATCAACCAATGAGCAACGAAGATGGAACTGTTTGGATTACATTCAATGGCGAAATATATAATTTTCATGAACTACGTAAGACGCTTGAGAGCCAGGGCCATGTGTTCCGCACGCAGAGTGATACAGAGACCATTATCCATGCCTATGAGGAATACGGGCGAGACTGTGTATCAAAATTGAGAGGGATGTTTGCGTTTGCGATTTGGGATTCTCGGAAGAAGACCCTCTTCCTGGCACGAGATCGGGTAGGGAAAAAGCCGCTTTACTATTGTGTTCTGCCAGATCGGTTTGTCTTTGGCTCAGAAATCAAAGCCCTCCTTATTGATGCCAATGTGCCTCGCCAGCCCGATTACGCCGCCCTTGATCACTTTTTGGCCTTGCAATACATTCCTGCTCCATTAACCGCCTTTCGGCACATAAAGAAGCTTCCGGCTGCGCATTGGGTGGAAGTGCGTGATGGGCGAGTGCACATTGAGCGATACTGGAAGCTTCAGTCCACCCCTAAGCGGGTCATTACTATGCCAGAGGCTATTGAGGAGTTTAAGTGGCGTATGGCGGAAGCGGTTCGGCTTCGAATGGTCAGCGATGTGCCTCTCGGGGCGTTCCTCAGTGGTGGCATTGATTCAAGTGCTGTGGTGGCCAACATGGCGCAGCAGACCGGAAGCCCTGTGCAAACCTTCTGCGTGGGGTTCCAAGATGCCGCCTTTGATGAGCGGGCCTATGCTCGTGTGGTGGCCGAAAAGTATGGCACCAAGCATACAGAGTTGATTGTGCAAGCCCCTGTTACGGATATTCTTCCAAAGTTGGCGTGGCACTATGATGAACCCTTTGGAGATTCCTCGGCCGTCCCGAGTTATGCGATTGCCCAGCTAACGCGAAAACATGTCACTGTGGTCTTGAATGGAGACGGAGGGGACGAAAGCTTTGCCGGCTATGACCGGTATGTTACTGATCGGCGTGTTCGACTGGCCGACCGGATTCCTTTGAAAGCCCGGCAGTATCTTCATGCGGGGCTTCAATGCCTTCCGCCATCCTGGAGGCAACTTCACCCCTTAAAAAAACTCATCCGAATCGCAGGGGTGTTGGCTCAGGATCCCCAAAGGCGGTATGCACGATGGAATGCTCATTTTTTTCCTGAAGATCGGCAGCAGCTCTATTCGCAAGACTTTCAGATTGAGGTGGCCTCCAGTGATCCGGAAGGGCTCTTCGTGAAAGTGTTTTCAGAAACCACCACAGACAATTTCACGGATTGGGCTTTGGAAGCTGATGTCGAACTCTATTTGGTTGATGACCTCCTTGTGAAAATGGATCGGGCCACGATGGCCCATTCCTTGGAGGCGCGTTCGCCATTTCTTGACCACCAGCTTATGGAATTTGCCGCGTCCCTTCCGACCCATTTCAAACTGTCCGGCTCTCAGACCAAGGCTCTCCTTAAGGCTGCAATGCGTGGCATGTTACCGGATAGCCTTTTGGATCGTCCCAAGATGGGTTTCTCGGTCCCTTTGAGTAGTTGGTTCAGGAACGAACTACGGGAAATGGCAGGAGATACATTGACTTCTCAAAGGGCCAGAGACCGAGGGTATTTCTGTCCTGATGCTGTCGAGGATTTGTTAGAGTCTCACTGGAAAGGACAAGCCGATCATTCTGGGAAATTATGGGATTTATTCATGTTGGAATTGTGGCATCAGACCTTCATAGACAAAGCGTATTAATTCCATTCTTCTTGGCGGGTGTTGCAATTCCTTGCAAAGGGTTGAAGTTTTTTACTCTTATAGTATCCCTCCCAACCTATCTATTTGATTATCCTGGGGCTTTCTATCTCGCTTGGGTATCTAACTGTAGGGGCGTTATGTCAGAAAGGATAGCTCACCCTGTGGAATATGCCTCCCTTCGAGATCCCACTTTTCGCTGAATTGATTGCCTTCCGAATTCCTATCATTGAAATTTCCCTCCTGATCTTGACCGGGCGCAATGGGGAATGCCGAGTCCATGCATTCAAGATTGCTTGGGACGTCACCGATAAAATTTAAAGGTGGACGAATTCGTATCCGGTCAACTCCTCCATTACCTGGCTCATGTGGTTGCGGCATTTGGTTATGGATCATGAATCAGCCTTAATCATCATGTTGATTTGGAATTGATGGTGGGCGGATCCGGCCTAGTGGAGAAGGAAGCAAAACTTGACGGATTCCTAAAACATAACTCATCTAAAATTTCCTACTTCATCAATCCCAGCTCTACCATTCATAAAAAATTTCATTCCTAATTCACCCCACGATGCAATTCGGACCCTTCTGCAATGATATCTAGATGACTTAGCCTTGAGGGAATTTTTCGTTGAACACTTATCATCTTGTGAGTGTAAAGAGATCATCGGATAAAAAATTCTTTGTCACCGTTTGCATTAGGTCGATTTCCGTTTAGGTTAAAACTATGGCATGTGTTGGAGAGTTATATTTAGTGCACTCTTGCCTAAATGGTCTTTCCTAGCATCAGGGTCTAAAGGAAATGATCTCGAGTATGACGCTATTGATCCGGTTGCTTAGGCAACTGTGTGCAATGAATCCGCCCTTCCAGGGAAACCCACGAATGGTCTGTGAACAAAAGTAAATTGCAAAGATTCTTCTAAATGAAAGGCTTAATATTTACATATTTGATGGCCTATGGTGGTTCTGTTGTTGCCCTGTTCAACCCCTTCGTCGGTCTTTTGATTTATATCTGTTTTGCCATCATCAAGCCGGAATTCCTATGGTATTGGGCAGTCCCGCCAGGGAATTATAGTCGTATTATTGCTATTGCTTTGTTGATTGGGTGGGCATCCCATGGGTTTGGACGATGGCAGTTTGGGAAGGGGCGTATGATCCTTCTGATGTTTGTGGGTTTTTTTGTGTGGATCATTCCCAGTACCTTGGCCTCTGCACATCCCGCAATGGGATGGAGTTTTCTTGAGTCCTCTGGCAAAATTTTTCTGCCTTTTCTTGTTGGGATGACTCTTCTCGATTCAGATGCCAAGCTCAAACAACTGGCGTGGGTCATGATGCTCAGTGTGGGGTATATCGCATTCGAGATGAATCTGAGTTATTACTCAGGATTTAACCGGATGCAAATAATGGGTTTTGCCAGAATGGATAATAACAGCGTGGCCATTGAAATGGTGTGCGGAGTCGGACTTGCCCTGTTTTTGGCTTTGGGGGCAGAGAAATGGTGGCAGAAGGCCCTGGCTTTGGTTGCAGCACTTTTGATGGTGCATTCGATTTTATTTTCATTTTCGCGAGGTGGAATGCTGGCCTTGGTTATTTCTGGAGGCGTAGGGTTTTATCTAATGCCAAAACAGCCCAAGCATTATCTCGTCTTTGCCCTTATTGTGCTGTTGGGATTACGTTTGGCTGGTTCTCAGGTGACGGATCGGTTCATGTTGACATTTGCTGATGATAAAGAACGTGATTCCTCCGCACAGAGTCGTATAGATCTTTGGGGTGATTGTTGGGAGGTGATGTTGCACAATCCTTTGCTCGGCATAGGTCCCGATCATTGGCCACTAATTGCACATGAATTTGGCTGGAAGAAAGGGAAGGAGGCTCATACGCTCTGGTTGCAGATTGGCGCGGAGATGGGATTCATCGGATTATTGTTCCTTATATTATTTTACGGCGTATGCATACGTCGGCTCTGGCCCTTTGCCCGTTCGAAGATAGGTGATTTTGATCCTTGGCACCAAAATGTTGCACGAATGGTTATTGCTTCTCTGGTGGGATTTGCCGTGGCAGCTCAATTCGTATCGCTCGAAAGGCTTGAGATTCCCTATTACGTTACGTTGCTTGGAGCCGGGGCCTTGAGGTTGCTCTCTGAACAGGATGTTTCTCGGGATAAGATACTGGGGACCATGCCCACTGAGGAATTGAACATTTTTCGAAAGTGATGTTTGAGGTATATGGAAAAGGTGCGGCGTCTTGGGTTGCAATGGTGCTTGCGAGACACTCATATTGGAATCGCAAAGAAGGGACGTCACTATAAGAGAGTTGACCAAAAATGAGTAGCAAAGCGAGGGAGTAATCCGGACTAGTGACATTACAGGCCCATAAAGTATGAAGTCGCCAGAGGCCGAACAGAAAAGGAGATGACGAACTGTTGGCCTACATAATATGGGTGGAGAAGATTTAGGGGAGTCCGGGGAGCATTATCGATTAGGTATGTTAGTGGTCAACGGTGTAAATGCCCATGAAAAAAATCAATCCCGGCGAATGAGGACGGTGTTCGTGAGTGGCCGCACAGATGACCCGAAGTCTTGTCCACGCTGAAGGCGCGGGAGCTCAAAGGCCCCGCATTGGCCATTGAGAATTGCACAAAAGTCCTCTGGGAAAACTGAACACACGACTGCAACAGTGTGGTTGGCATAAGACCCGTAATGGCTTTTGTGGCTCACCAAAGCTTGGGCATCCAAAAGCCAAACAAGCATTACCAGGTTTCGGGTGGCCGAGAACAACGTCGCGAAAGAGTAAGCCGTCGACGTCTATCTGGAAGTGACGGAGCGCTTATCGAAAGAATGGGAGGAGTACCAGGCGTTCTAAACAATTTCATTTCAGCATTGGCAAGGCTTGCGCACGACCAACCCGATCGAGTCCATGTTTGAGCCCATTCGCCATCTGAGGATATGGCCCAATGGCTGTCTCATGTGCGATGGCTTGTTCCAAATTATCCTCAACTTGAGGAAGATGGAGTAAAGCCTTGTCGCCGCCTTCCTGAATTCAGGGAGTTGGTAGGCTTGAGCAAGGGCATTCAATTTGTTGGTGGAGTGGACGGGCCACAGGCTTGGTCGAGGCATAGGGGTAACCGCTCAGACACCAGATTTGCTAATAGCTAGATGGTATTCCTCAGGCGGAGATCGTTCTTCATGAAAAATCCAAGCTTACTCAGCTCATGGTGTCACAGGGATCGGTCAAAAAGCACCTTGGTTCCGGAACTCATGATAGTGCTTGTTATTGCCTTTTTACCAAGGTGGGCAGGTATTTACCATTTGCCGTTTGACGATGAAATGTTTCACATCTTGGCAGCGCATTCATTCAGTATGGATGGTACCTTGCGAATTGCTTTTGGGGAATATGCCCGTACCCAAATTTTCACAAAGCTTATCGGATACCTATTTCAGATCTTTGGGGAGAGTTTGTTGGTGGCAAGATTGCCGGCATTAATGGCCGGAACTGCCTGGGTATTAGCTGTTTTTCTTTGGGTACGCTGGAATATCAGTCCAATTGCTGCCTGGACAACGACTATATTATTTTCCTTCGCTCCTCATGGCATAGAGCTGTCACAAATCGCGAGATTTTATACGCTTCATGGTCTGGCATTCTGGCTAGGTGCGGTAGGAGTATATCGTCTTGTGACCCGGGGATATGAAAGCCTAAAGACGATATTGGTCTTGATTGCAACGGTCTTCTGTTTTTATTTCGCTCTGACTTTACAAGTTACGACTTATATTGGATTGGTTGGCTTAGTTGCCTGGTTGGTATTTGAATTTAGTAGACATATGGTGTGTTCAGCCTCAATTTCCTTAAGGACTTGGTTAACCGTTTTGGGAGCTGTCTTGGTGGCAGGATTTTCGGCTGTCATGTTCATTCCTGGGGAATTCCTGTATGAAGTGATTGGCAGCTATACAAAAGTTTCATATTGGAATGTTGGGGATGACTTTTTAAGTTACCATAGATTATTTCTTGCCCAATACCCTACCCTGTGGTCTTTGTTTCCTCTCGCTCTTTTTATTGCTATCGCCCAAAGATCAAGGGAAGGAATTTTTTGTTCTTGTGTTTTCGTTGTTTCCTTGATTTTGCATTCAGGGGCAGGTCTGAAAGAGGAGCGGTATATTTATTATGCGTTACCTTTTTTCTTTATTATATGGGGAATTGTCTTTAGTGAATTATTTCAACCTTTACGTAATTATTGGATCTCAATTGTTAACAGAATTTCGAATAATGTTTTCAGCCTGGATAGGTACAGTGTCAGTAAAAATCTCCTTCATGTTTTTATGGGAGGAATTGTCATTTTATTTTTACTCGCTAGTAATGGAGCGTTTCCAAGGGTGATTCAATTGGCTCTTGGAAATTCATACTATTTTGGTCCAACCCCTGCGGATTGGGCTTCTGCTGGGAATTATCTTAAGCCTTATGCTGATCGGGTTTCAGTTGTGGTCACAACAAATATCACGAAATCATCTTATTATCTAGGTCGCTTCCACTATGCCATTAATAAAAATATTGTTTTCGAAATGCTTAATGGCGAAGAGTTTGGCCTTGATCCTCGCACGGGACTGCCCGCTATTAGTACGATTGATTCTTTACGCTTAATTAGAAATTGCTACTCCAGTGGTTTGTTTGTGGGCGAATTAAGTGAGTGGAAATTTCCTACGAGGATTGATTCTCCCAGCGCCGATTTTCTTTCAGCCAATAGCGAGAGAATTAAACTGCCACAGGAGTGGAATATCATAGCTTTCGAATGGAAGAGCCCAGAGAGACCAAAGTCTCAGGAATGTTCTGCACTTTTATCGGCTCATTTCAAAGCAAATGGCGAAACATTGCTTCCAAATGGCAAGTAGAGGAGATAACTCTTGATGAAGAAAAATTCTTCATGAATGTTCCTTGGATGATATTTCTTCCAAAAGGGTCAGGAGTCTGTGTCATTCGATTCCAGACCCGTCAGAATGGCAAAGGACTGTGGAGGTAAGGGGTGCCTTGCGTTTCAATAACTACGATCAGCTGCGTATGTCCAATATTTTAATGACCTTTGTCGTTCCGGTTCTGAACGGAGAAAAATATATCGGTCGTTGCCTGTCCTCCATTCAAAACCAAAATTTCCAAGAAGGAGAGTATGAAATACTTGTTCTTGATAATGGGTCTACGGATAAAACTGTTGAGATAGTACAACATTTAGGTATCGATTGTGAGATTTTACCAAATCTTCATGTCAGTGCATTGCGAAATCATGGGGTGTTGAAAGCAAGAGGCCAATACCTGGCTTTTGTCGATTCAGACGTCGAAATATTTCCATACTGGATCAAAAATGGCATGGTCGCTTTTCAACAGAAGGAGGTCGTCGCTGCCGGATGTTTCCCGACCGTTCCTTCAAACGCAACCTGGGTTCAAAAGGCGTGGGATTTACATCAGTGCGGGCGTCAGTACTTTATTTCAATGAAGCCAATTGCGTGGCTGCCCTCTATGAACTTGATTGTGAAACGTGATGACTTCGTGGCAATCAAGGGTTTTGCTGAAGAGCTCAAGACAGCTGAAGATGTTGATTTGTGTTATCGCCTTGGGACACGTGGAACAATTCTTATTAATTCCGGAATGGAAGCTGTCCATTGGGGAGAAGCTCCTGACCTTAGTACCTTTTGGCGAAAGGAGGTATGGCGCGGTTTGGGGAATCTTCAGGGTGTCTTTTCCCATGGCTTTCGTTTGGATGAACTCCCAAGTCTTGGATACCCTGTCTATTTCCTTACGGTGCTGCCGATTCTTTGTCTTGGAGGGGTTTTTGATTTTTTCAAACAACAATTTCTTATTGTACCGATTTCCCTTCTTTTTTTGTTCATTCCACCATTCATACTTTCCGGAAGAACTGCTTGGTTCACGAAATCTTTTGCACAATTGCCTCAATTGTTTGTGCTCTACTTGGTATACGGAATCGCGAGAGCATACGCTATTTTAAGGTCCTTGAGTTCTTTGAAAATGAAATAAATAATGTTTGCCATTTTTTCGATCAAGGGAGAGAAAGGGTGTTGATCATGGGAACCTATATATAATGGGAGGCAAAATTTCAAATAATTTATCGGCGTCAAGGGTCACATTTGAGAGTTCTCACCCAGTTGAGATGGGAAAAAGCGGGAATTCCATCCAATGTCGAATCCTTGGGGAAGTGGACTTCCCTGCGTGGGATCGCTTTGTGAATGGTCATCCTAAGGCCAGTATTTATCATTTGTCAGTCTGGCGCCATATCCTGCAACAGGCCTTTGGGAAATCTTGGTATGTGGCTGGAGCCTTTCAGGATGGTGAAATTCGAGGGGGGATTCCTGTTGTGCATTTAAAAAGCCTCTTTTTTGGGAATTTTCTTGTATCGATGCCTTACGTTAATTATGGGGGGCTCCTGGCCGATGATGATACCTTAGGGGACCCTTTACTTGATCACCTCATTCAATTAGGAGAAAAACTCAAGGTTAGTTATATCGAATTTCGTCATATACAATCGTTTTATTCTCAACTTCCTGTTCGAGATGAAAAAGTGTCCATGTGGCTCTCCCTGCCGGGAACTGTCGCTGAACTTTTTCAAGTGTTCCCATCTAAATTGCGGGCACAGGTTCGAAAGGGGGAAAAAAATGCCTTAGGGGTGAGAATAGGGCAGGTGGAATTGTTAGATGAGTTTTATGAAGTATTTGCAAGGAACATGCGTGATCTTGGCACTCCGGTTTATAGCAAAACATTTTTCAGGTTAATTCTTGAAACCTTTCCAGCCGGAGCTCGACTAGTTGTCATTAATAAAAAATCCGATCTCCCTGTGGCTGCTGGATTTCTCCTGGGTTACCGAGATCGTCTAGAAATCCCTT
The DNA here is from genome assembly GCA_021604105.1 of Nitrospirales bacterium. GTDB lineage: Bacteria > Nitrospirota > Nitrospiria > Nitrospirales > UBA8639 > Nitrospira_E. The sequence goes on from BQIW01000014.1 coordinate 51,430, forward strand.
GGGCATCATCCCTCAGGCAGTATAACTCTCTTCAGGGCAATATGTACCTTTATTGGAATTGTCTTAAATTTGCCTGTGAGCAGGGGTATCGGATTTTTGATTTTGGCCGTTCCACTTTTGGGAGCTCTACCTTTAAGTTCAAGGAGCAATGGGGGGCTCAACCGATTCAGCATTACTGGCATTACCATCTTAACAGTTCAGTGGGTCTTCCAAAATTAAATCCTCAGAATCCTAAGTTTTTCTTGGCAATTCAGTTATGGAAGCAAATTCCCCTATGGATTAGCAAGCGCGTCGGTCCTGCGTTAGCTCGGCATTTGCCATAGCATGGTTTTTTTATTTCGAGTAATCTCTGAGGGCCAGCGACTTTCTACCATCTAGACCATTTATCTTGTTGGTTTCAATTTTATGAATATTCCTCCGCACTATCGTGAACTTGCCAAACATTCGGCAATATACGGGGGAGGACAGGTCCTCACCAGATTAGCCTCGTTTCTTTTGTTGCCGATTTACACTACCTATCTTCGGCCTTCAGATTATGGAGTGATAGCGATTTTAGATCTGATTGCCGGATTGCTGAGTATCATGATTGCCTCGGGAATGTTAGGTGCAATGAATCGTTATCATTTTGAGGCAAAATCTGACAAAAGCCGACGACAGGTGTGGTGGACCGGTTTAACGTTTATTGCCACTACCTCTACAGTTTTCGTCTTAATGGGACTCGTGCTTCGTGATGAGCTGGCGGGACAAATCGTGGGTGCGGCTGTCCCTGAAGGGGGATTCTATTTAATCCTTATTTTAGCAACGTTTTGGTTCGGTTCTCTCGGGCAATTGCCCGCATTGTTTTTGAGAATCCACAAAAGGTCAGACATTTTTGTAGGTTTCAGTCTGGCCAGGCTAATCATCAACATAGCCTTAAATGTTTATTTTTTGGTCTTCTTGGACTTAGGGATTACAGGAATTCTAACGGGAAACCTTGTCGCTGAATGTGCGAATACACTTGGGCTAATGAGTATTTTCTCCCGCCGTCTTGGGGCCTATGCCTTTGAGTGGTCGTTAGGAGCACAACTCTACAAATTTGGTGCCCCGTTAGTTCTCACTGGTCTTTTTTCGACTGGGATGCATCAGGCCAATCGTTATTTTCTTAATGTATTTTTGGATTTGGAGGAAGTTGGCTTGTACTCCATAGCCTATACGATCGCGCAAGCAGTTAATTCGCTATGTCTTCTCCCATTTGCGATGATTTGGAGCGTTCTAATCTACGAGATTGCTAATCAGCCAAATGCCAAAGAAATTTACGTCTGTGTGTTTGAATATTTCACATATGGAGTAGCCCTTATCTTGTTTGGAGTGTCTCTTTTTGCCAAGCCGTTGCTCCAAGTTATAGTGGCTCCTGACTATTTATCAGCGGAACGATTCATCCCAATTCTCTGTTTAGCCTTTTTGATTTTTAGTTTACATGAACATTTTAAAGTTCCCGTCTTATTGTCAAAGCGAACCATCGTTCTTATTCCCGTTGCGGCGGTTGCAGCTCTGGTCAATATCGGTGCAAATCTGGCATTCATCCCACTCTATGGTGCTGCTGGCGCGGCCTGGGCAAGTGTTCTTACTTTCGCCTTTTATTCGTTGGGAGGTCTTTGGTGGTATCGAAAAATTGATTGCTACGAATATCCCCTCAAGAAAGGTGCTTTGGTGGTAGTGGGCCTCTGCGTATCGTACCTGGGCTTCAAAGTACTTGAACAATCTCAAATACAGAATGGTTTGTTGTTTAGTCTAGGGACGCTAATCTGGCTATTCTGGGCAATAGGATTATTTGGGATGCCAGTTTGGCGATTTCTTCGTGAAGTAGATATTGAGCGGGTAAGAAACAGAGTGTTCTCGAAACCTTGAAAATTTACACTGTTATGATTTGTCGGGATAAGGGGTGTGGTGATACGAAATTTTATTTCGTCGGATTCATTTAGGCCGAAAACCGAGGTCATTGTGGAAATGATTTATATGGTGAAAAAACAATTTTCTTGCGGTGCTGAATTGTAACTTTAATTTAAAGGTCGAGAAAAAAGAACAATCAATATCTTGGAGAAATCCTCACAAATTGACGTTGGCCAATGGAAGGAAGAATGGATTGGGAAAGAAGATAAATCGAGTGAGAGTATTATATTTGTGCCATCGGTGCCCCTATCCTCCCAATAAGGGTGATCGAATTAGAACCTTTAATATTCTGAACCACCTTTCCAAGAAATACTCCGTGAATCTTGTTTATCCGAGCTTTTCCAAACAGGATTTGCAGCAAGTCGAAAATTTACAGCCTTACTGTGAGAATGTAGAAACAGTGCGCCTTTGGTCTTGGACTGGGGCTTTACGCTGCGGTATTCATTTCCTCTTAAGACAGCCCTTGACAACGGCGTTTTTTTATTCCCGTCGTTTGAGTCACATCATAATGGCTCAAACTTATGACGTGGTTCTTGTAGATTGTTCTTCCATGAGTCAGTATGTCGAAAATAGTATCAAACCAAAAATCATTGATTTTGTCGATGTCGATTCTGATAAATGGCGGTTGTATTCCGAATCAGCCTCTTTCCCCAAATCAGTATTTTTTTCTTTGGAGCATAAGCGATTGCGGGTATTGGAAAGGAAACTTGTAAAACAATTTAATGTTTCTTTAGTAATTTCTGAAAATGAGAAGCGATTTCTACCCGATAGTGACCGAGTAGTCGTTGTACCAAACGGGGTTGCTCTCGAGTTCTTTGCCCCACAAAAAAGGACGTCGGAGAGAGACATTATTATTTTTACGGGGGCAATGGATTATTTCCCAAACGTGGATGGGGTGTTGTACTTTCACCAAGAAATTTTACCCTTAATAAAAACACACGTACCGACGGTGAAATTTATCATTGCTGGCATGAACCCTACATCGGCAATTAAAAAACTTAATGGAAAAGAAACCATCGTGACGGGCTATGTTGAAGATATACGAGAATACTTGTCAATGGCGGCTGTCTGTGTGGTTCCTTTGCGTATTGGAAAAGGCATACAAAACAAGGTCCTGGAAGCTATGGCGATGAAAATTCCAGTTGTGGCGACTACGTCAGCGAATGAGGGCATAAACGCGCGCCATAAGAAAGAGATTTTTCTTGCAGATACTTCCGATTCTTTTGCAGAGGCCGTGGTTTTGGCATTGTCCGATGCCAAGCTGAGGGAAGATATTGCCAACAGGGCAAGACAATTTGTTGAAGAAAGATTCTGCTGGGGAAAAACATTGGAAAGATTGGACAGCCTGGTCGATACTATAGCGAATGAATAATGAAAGTCATGCATGTGGTCCCATCATTTGGGTTTGGAGGTATGGAGAAGGTGCTGTGCTCTATTATTAATGGTCTTCCATCAATGTACCAACATGAAATTTTAGCTTTGGATAACAGGATTAGTGCTAACAAATGGATAAAGAACCCTAATGTCAAAATTCTTTCTTTTTGTAAACCCAAAAAAAACATAAAATTTTTCGTGGCCCTTTACAAAGTATTAAAAATATCGAAACCCGATATTTTGATGACGTATAACTGGGGCGCCACCGATGCCGTATGGTTGGGACGATTGGTCGGGATTTCAAACATTTTTCATAATGAACATGGCTTCAACGTGGATGAAGCTGGTAGGACACAATGGAAACGTAATGCTGTTCGTTTTGTGGTGTATCGTCTTGCCAGACGAGTTATTGTTGTATCAAGGGAACTCAAAGAAATGATGCAGTGTTCGTTTTATCTGAATGGAAACCATGTGGTATTTATTCCCAATGGGCTGGATTTCTCCATTTATTCTCCTGATTTTAATGTGAGGCAAAAGATACGCACAAATCTTGGTATCCGGGATTGTGACACATTGGTCGGATTTATTGGTCGTTTGGATGCTGTTAAAAATTTGCCTTTAATGCTCAAGGCTTTTGTGGCGTGTATAAGAAAAGACCCTACATTTAAGCTATTAATTGTCGGAGAGGGTTCGGAAAGGTCTCACGTTGAGGCCATTTGTCGTGATGAAAGTATTGTCCAGCACGTCCTGTTGATAGGTCATAATGACGATGTTCTGCCTTATCTTCGAGCATTAGATATCTTTCTCTTGACCTCTTTGCGCGAACAAATGCCCATGAGTTTACTTGAGGCAATGGCAGTAGGAGTCCCGATTGTTGCGAGTGCTGTTGGTGAGATCCCCAATATGGTTGAGGACGGAAAGGAAGGATTTCTTTGTCAGCCGGATGATTCAGCACAGGAATGGGCAACACGCTTACTTTTGCTCGCAGATCCACAACGACAACAAGTAATGAGCCGAGCTGCTAGGCGGAAGGTGGTTAAGCGTTTTGAATTGCGGGCCATGCTTTCAGCATATCAAAAGCTTTTTTTACACTCCGAAAGAGCCGTTCAATGAGTCCATTTTGTTGGGGCATGTAGGGAGTGACCTCCTCCCATAAAACTGGACCAGCGAGAACTGGAAATGTTTGCTAATCTGCAGTCCTCCAACCGAGGAGGGTCAAGCCATGAAGAAGAGCAAATTTTCAGAGGGGCAGATTGTCACGGCGTTGCGGCAGGTGGATGCTGGCGCGCCGATCCCTGAAGTCACCCGGTCGCTGGGCATCAGCGAAGCGACCTACTATGTGTGGCGAAAAAAGTATGGGCAGATGGCCGTGGCTGAGATCCGGCGGTTGCGGCTGCTGGAGGAGGAAAACCGCAAACTCAAGCAATTCGTCGCCGATCTGACCTTGGATAAGGTGATTCTACAAGAGGTGCTGACAAAAAAGCCCTGAAGCCCCCGCGCAAGCGTACCCTGGTGCGAGCCGTCAGCGGGCAGTTCCCCATTGGGGTGCGCCGGGCCTGTGGGCTGTTACAGCTCAATCGTGCCTCGTGGTATTACTGATCGCACCGCCAGGATGATACCGGGCTACGGAGACGGTTACGGGAATTGGCTCAAGCCCGTCCCCGATTCGGGTATCTCCGTCTGCATGTCCTACTGCGACGAGAGGGCTGGGTCATCAACCGGAAGCGTGTCCATCGGCTCTATCGGGAAGAAGGCCTGATCGTGTGGCTCACGCACCGCCGGAAACGAGCGAGTCATCTGCGGCTCACGCCACCCTGCCCGTGCCAGGGGAATGAGCGGTGGAGTATGGATTTTGTGGCTGACACGTTACTGGATGGGCGGCGGTTTCGCGCGCTCACCGTCGTGGATAACTGGAGTCGGCACAGTTCATTAATTGAGGTCGATTTCACCATGACGGGCACCAAGGTCGTTACGGCCTTGGAACGTGTGGGGAAACGGAGTGGATATCCGCAAATGATTACGGTGGATAATGGGACAGAATTCACGTCGAAGGCATTGGATGCCTGGGCCTTTGCGCATGGGGTCAAACTCGATTTCATTCGGCCAGGTAAACCTGTGGAGAATGCGGTGATTAGGAGTTTCAATGGACGCTTTCGGGACGAATGTCTCAATGCCAATGTGTTCATCTCCCTGCACGATGCCCGACAGAAGATTGAAGCGTGGCGAATGGACTACAATGAACATCGGCCGCATGGGTCACTGGGGAATCTCACGCCTCAGGAGTTTGTCGAACATGCGGCTCAAACCGGGCTGCAGAAGGCATCGAATTTCCATCATGGCGCGGTCTAGTTTTCGGGGAGGTCTCAACGCCGCCCTATGTTCTGGTTAAGAACTGTCCCGAAAGGGGGCCAACGTCAGAGGCCAGAAAGCTTTACTTTTCCGCTGTCAAGGTATTAGGGAAGCTTACAGTTTGGCAGAGGATGACGTAAGTCAAGACAAACGATGAATCCACCCTGCAACTGGTCAAGAAGAGGGGGGAAATTATTAACAGAACCAAGCCAGCTCAGGCAGGATTTCCAGGCCATTGGCTGAGAGGTAGGTGCAATTAAAGCATTCCCTGCAATACATCAATATTTCTATGCACCTTTTTAAGAAGCGTGTATTTTCGGTAAATACCGGATAGCGTCGAGTGCCCATCAATACATGCGGTAATTTCGTTCAGTCGCCATTGGAGGCATGAGAGGATAAAGTAGCTCTTTTCATATAAAGTTACAGGCTTCCATAGTAAATCTATGAGGCTTTGAATCAATTGGGGAGAATATCTCCAATTTTCCCGGCATTGGGTCAACATATACCGTAGGCGAAATTGATCGCTAAAATAAGGGCCGATTCCAAGATCCTCATAGTCTAGAACTCCAATTTTTCCGTCATGGAAAAAAATGTTTCCTGGAGAAAAATCTCCATGAACAACTACAGATGTTCCAAACTTCACCAATGAATTTTGAACTCCATTTTGTGACTCAAGTTCAAACTTTCCAATAACATTCTGAATTCTTGATGCCGTTGATGGCGAGTAAAGGGTTAGGCTAGGTAACTTCCTCCTAATTCTCTCGAGAATAGTAGTATGGTCATGTTTGTATAACGGGATGCATTTTTGTTCTATCAAATTCCGAGTCTCTTCTTGCCATAAGGCTAGCCATCTTGGCACATTAAGAAAACCTGCATGCAACTCTTTGTACTTCTCTGCCGAAGCCGTCATCCTTCTAGTAGACAACCTTAAAAGATCAGCGCAGGAATTACCTCCAAGTGGAGACGTCACAATGATATGTCTGTCGGGATCAGAATATAGAAGAGAGGGGGCAAGAACCTCTGCATGTCGCGAAGCAATATCTACTATATGTTTAATTCCCATCAACTCACGTGTAAAGTGATGAGTATTGTTACAGAATTTAACGAAATATGAGGAATCGGATTCACATGGCTCTTTGCGAGCTATTCTCCATACATAATTGCGACCGACCAATTTTGCACTAAAATTCCTGTTTGATGGAGATTGAAATGGTAAGCGATATTGTTGTGAGCATTTTTTTTCCCAAAGAAGATCCAAAAATTCCACAAAAAGCCCAAAATTGTTCATAAAAATTTCTCTGATTTTTATTTATTCCAGACTTCCTTTTAAAACTAGGGCGAAACGTAACAAAAATAAATTTTCAAGAACCATTTAAATAGCTTCTAGTTCGATGGTTAAGTCGGTGTTGGATCTCCTTCAGGTACATCGGAAAATGATACTTTGAGACACCGAGATAGTGATACAAATATACTTGGCATTAATCCAGAATCCTTTGATCCCATTGATATGGTCTTGCCCTCGGCTGCGGCTCGCAAATATTTTGAATGGTTGAACGGAATGTTGTTTACCATACCGTTTCTAGGACTGATGCCCTCAAAAGACATCGGTGTAATAGACCAAACCTTTGCGCGTCTTGGCCTTGATATGCAGCATGAGTTTCTCTGCACTGACGGACTCCACCACTTTGGTATACACGTGCTTTCCCCGCTTCAGATCGACCACGTTCCGATAGTCGTGCAGATAGATGTCTTCGTATTTAACCGTGCTCCATAGTCGTTGCTTAAAGCTGTTATCAATAACGCGGCCTCGTCCCATCATACTGATCTGAACCTCAGCCGCTTCGAGCCAACACCTGAACTGACAGCCCTGCTCACTATAGAAAAATCGACGAACAACCTCGGGTGAATGCCTGCTCTAGCGCATACAGACAGAAGGTCGTGTCTGAGTGTGCGACATCATCTACGTTAAGACATAGCGGCTATACCAACTCAGCATGTTCATTAGAAAGATAAAGGCCCGGTGCATGAGAATATACATCACTGGTGGACCACACCTAGTTCGGCCGATCAATCCATCAGACCCCTCATTAAATAAGGCTAGATGGCGTGAGCCTGATGCGGACGGCGCGCGTGGGGACCAGGAGCCACTCCTTCAAAGCCCACCTGCCGGATGAGGCGCTGAACACGCTTTCGATTCACCTCAATAGCCGACGCCATTCAGATAGACAGCCATCTGCCGTAAAAGGGCGTTCGAGTATCTCGCTAATCAATGTGTCGCATGAGCTCCAGGGTGTCTGCGATTTCCTCAACAGGGTGGTAGTACGAATTGGCTCGTCCAAGGTTCAGTCACTCACATGGCCGTCGAATTTTCAGCCGCAGATTTCCTGATACAATCCACTGCCGTCTGACGTCAATCGCTCCCGGCAGTTTTTTTCAGTCCAACTCCATCTTCAAGCGATCGACTTTTTCGTACAGTCTCGCTTGAATGCGGACTCTTGGTTGCCCTTCTCACGAGTGCCGGCAAAAAGTTCGGGTGGTCTCTCTTGCACTTGCCGATTCCATTGGCTGATCTGCGTCGGATGCACCTGATTCTGCCTGGCCAACTCATTGACGGATTTCAGCCCATTCGAGGTTTAAAAAGCCAACGTGGCTTTAAACCACTGTACCTAACCCGTTTTTTCATCGCATTCCCCTTTCAAGCTACAGCCCAATCTTACTAAACGTGTGGTCTGAATTTTTTGGGTCCACTATAATCACATAATACACGTTCTGCCAGGCATTTAGTTGTTGCTGAGAGTCCAGTAAGAATAAGAGAAGTGGACCCTCATTTTTTTTAGGCCTGAAAAGTAAGAATTTTTCCTGCTTATCGGCTGACTTTTTTGTGGCAGAATTTGCAAAAGCCACTGCATCGGGGTTCCGGCGAATCAACGTTTGGCGGCGTTCAGTAGTATAAAAAGGAAAACGCAAAAGCTTATATTCAGCATTTTTTGTCCAAGGATTGTGGGCACTGTTTCCACGTGTTAAAAAACGGATCCGTTATCCACACTAATTCACTTGGGAGCATCGAGCTCACCTGAATTTTGCCTAATAGGAAAATATGAAAGGCATTTTTTTTATAACTTTCGGGTTCAGGGTATAATGCGTAGTTCCAAATTTTTGGGCTGTGCTGGTGGTGTTGTGTCAGTATTTGTGGTGCTAAGATTGAGCTTATACACATGGATAATAAGGGGGCTACTCCCGCGGTCATGTGAAATGAAAATACGTTGCGTGGAAGGATCATATGTACCCCCACTGATCGGACTGTCTCCTTCAGTTTGGAAGGGCAATGTGAATTGCCAAGTCTGATAGGGATTTATCTCCCACGGTGATTTGTTCCCTTCCTTCACCTTTAGTAAATCTAGAGCATCATATGCCCAGATTTGGTTCACGTACGGATAAGCATGATTACCTTTGTTAGTAGACGTAGGATCGTTGCATTCCCCGCCTGTCCCTCCTGTCCCATAACACCATGCTCCTGTGCCGTGCCTTCCGAGAAATAATAAGCTTCTACTGTTTTTGGGAAACACTATGGCACTGATCTTTGTTGTCCCATTGAAGTGGGGGCTGGTTGAACTCCACTCAGCAAGGGGGTGAGAAGAGGGGTAATATACAAGTGGAGCTGCAGGTACAGGGGATTGTTGCCCTAATTTAGCTGGATCGAAGACAAAAGCTGCAGGCCCATACGACGTTCTACTTATAATTGAAAGACAGCAATTACCGGTAATTGCAGGACCACCGAAGGACGTTTGCCATTCGGTTGGGATAGGAGTCATATACCCCGAAACATAGCCTGTCTTTTCAGTTCCTACCTTATACATACCTTGAGCATCACCCTGTTTCGAGAGATCCTGGGAGGAGGAAAAATGGGAAAGTGTTTGATCGCCGCTAGCATCATAGTATGAGTAGGCTGTGCCATAGAGCTTATTGTTAACTGCCAGCAAGCCACCCACTTTAATAGTTCCACTATCCACAGTGAACATCTTGCCATCGGATGCATCAGCGAAGGGTTGAAGGACTGTGGCCGTTGGGAGATTTCCTTCTTGTGAAGTTACTATAGGGTTGGGAATGCTTACTTCTGCTACCATTTGTTGGTGATCGTGACCGGTGATGAACAGAGAGTTGTTTAGCGGATTGAATGCTAAAGCATTTTTTACGCCATATGTGAAACTGGAACCTCCAAAGGTACCTTTTGGCATTTGAAATGCCCCCTGGTAGCTCAGATTATTTTGATGGAGTAAGGGGGCTGATTGTGGTTCAGCTGCATTGACGGAGAATCCATTAATTCCCCAGAGGAAAATGGAGAAAAGCAAGAAAATAGATTTCATAGACCTACGAAAAATATGCGTATTCATTTTATTCAATTAACCTCCCAATCAAAAATTCATGCTTAACGATAAACTCAAATTCTATGACCTTAATATTCTTTGGGAATAAACTTACCTCCAGCCCTCAAGTAACTCAGACCATGCCATAATTATGGAAAGTCATTATGTGGATGTAAAAATGGATTTTTCGTTCCCTGTAAGAATGTTGAAGTTTTAATTTGTCTGAAAATGAGTTTTCAGGTCTTTTAATTTCGAGTACCTGCACCTTGTTGATCTACCCCGGAGCATCTGACATGGTTTCAAGCGGTTTTCTGCAAAAGAGTGAGGAATGTGGATAAAATAGGAAATCACCTAAACTACACTAATGCAACTACTTAATCTGCTAATTTTTAACCGTCACTCGTCATTAGTTCGGTCAGATTAAGGTATTCTTGAGTAGCTGTTAAAAAACTTTGTCAGCCAGTGTGAAGGGTTTGGTAAACAGTTAAAAGATGGTGGCACCCACGACCACCCTTCCCACCGCATTGCTTACTATCCCATCAAGTTCGGATCTAGTATCGGTTAGGGAATCCCCATGGGATATATCATGATCGGCGTCACCTAACTTCCTCCGAAAATTCATTTCATTGCTGTGCCACTGGTAGTTCATGGGATAATCCGCCCTAGGGTTTGACAAAGACGGTATACATGCTGCAACAACCACCGCTAGCATTGCCCCCGAGGGTAATGGTCCCGGCGGGGAAAGATCTCACAAACAGGCGGAGGGTCGTATCCGACGTCACCAGATTGGCGCCGGTATCCGTGAAGGTGTTCAACCACGAGGGATTTGTGATGCGCACGTCATGGGCGACATATACGGATACCGGTTGATTGACTGTAAAGCTGAGGAA
>BQIW01000015.1 GCA_021604105.1 Nitrospirales bacterium
GCCGGAGTATGAATTGTTGGATGAGGACGAATTGCCGGACATGTGTGGGGGCCGGATTGTTCCCGTCTATCATGAGACGAATGGGTTGAGCTCCAAGCAGATTCGACGAATTATTCGATCAATTTTTGACCATTATGCCGATCAGTTACACGAGATGCTGCCCTTAGCCATGCGAAGGCAGCTCGGGGTGCCAACCCTTCCAGAAGCGTTACCCGTCTTACATTTTCCCAATCAGGAGCATTCGGTGGAGGCCTTGAATGCCTACGCGACGCCAGAGCATCAACGGCTGGCATTTGAGGAATTGTTTCTCCTGCAATTAGCACTGGCCATGCGGCGCCAAGGGCAGACTCAGGACATTGAAGGCATCCCATTTGCTGTTCGCAATCCGTTGGTTGAACAGTTGAAAACTGTGTTGCCCTTTTCGCTCACTTCGGCACAAGAGCGGGTGATCAAGGAAATTAGCCATGATATGGGACGGCCAACCAGTATGAACCGCTTGCTGCAAGGAGATGTCGGGTGTGGGAAGACCGTGGTGGCTCTTCATGCCATCGTGATGGCCTGTGGGTCTGGATATCAAGCTGCCCTGATGGCACCCACGGAAGTGTTGAGCGAACAGCACTATCTTTCCTTGCGTCCCCTATTTGATGACCTGGGTATTCGGTGCCTCTTGTTGAAAGGCCGGCAATCCGGACGCGAACGCGGGAAGATACTTGCAGGAATCCAGTCAGGTCGTGCGCAAGTGGTGGTTGGTACACACGCGTTGTTACAGCCGGATGTGCATTTTGCCAAACTGGGGTTGGTGATTGTGGATGAGCAACACAAATTCGGTGTGCTGCAGCGCGCGCAGCTTCGTGGGAAAGCGGCATGGCATCCCGATGTGTTGGTGATGACCGCCACGCCTATCCCCAGGACCTTAGCGATGACGCTGTATGGGGATTTGGATGTGTCAGTGATTGATCAATTTCCTCCAGGGAAAAAGCCCGTAAAGACGATGTTGTTCACGACCGGACAACGGAAAGACGCGCATCGTTTGATGCGAAAAGAATTAGAAGCGGGGCGGCAGGCCTATGTGGTGTATCCGCTCGTTGAACCATCAGAAAAAATTGATTTGCAGGCAGCCATTGAGGCTGCCGAACGATTACGCGAAGACTGTGCCCCATTTCGTATCGGTTTGCTCCATGGCCGATTGCCGTCCCGCGAAAAACAAGTGGTCATGGCCCAGTTTAAAAAGAAAGAGATTGATGTGTTGGTGGCCACCACTGTTGTCGAGGTCGGGTTGGATGTTCACAATGCCACGGTCATGCTCATTGAACATGCGGAACGGTTTGGATTGGCGCAATTGCATCAATTGCGGGGCCGGGTCGGGCGGGGTCTTTCTCAAGGCTATTGTATGCTGATTCATGGCCTGGGGAAAATTCCTCCCTATTCCCAGCAAATACCCTTGACGCTTGAGTCCAGTCGGATGTCGCTCGATGAGATCGGGAGGCGTTCCCAGGGGGAACCGTTTTCCCCTTCTACATCGAGGCGACGTCTTGGGGTGTTTGCGCAATGTGAGGACGGCTTTGCACTGGCGGAAGAAGACTTGAAAATTCGTGGGCCTGGGCATGTCTTAGGGGTCAAGCAATGGGGAGAAATGGATTTTCGTGTGGCGGATTTGGCTCGCGATACCATGTTGTTAATAAAAGCCAAACAAATGGCAGGAGAAATATTGGAATCCGATCCACGGTTGACGCTGTCTGACCATCGCATCCTCAAAGAAACATTGTTTCGAAAATGGGGTGAAAAGTTCGCTCTGGGTTCCATCGGATAACATCGGATATAACATTGGATATAAAATAGGGAGAGATCTTAGTGTGAAGGGGAAATGAGAATGCCCTGCCGTGGTTATAAATATTATTGTGGTCGTTCAGAATTAAGTACGTAGGTCCGAATTCCCTGTTTGACCTGCATAGGGGTTCATGGTAGATATCGCTAGTGAAAATGGCCTTGCCCGGATGGCGGAACTGGCAGACGCGCCGGACTCAAAATCCGGTTCTTTCACGAGAGTGGGAGTTCGACCCTCCCTCCGGGCACCATTATCTGTCTTTAGGTGTAATAAAAATCGAGAAAAAAAGATACAGCAGGGTAAGTCTTTAAGTGAAATTTCTGGTATGTTGATCAATAGATTTAAAGCCAAGAATTGACTTGACAGGGGCTACTGCCTTGACTATAGTTGGTGCCCTTGATCATGGAGTAAAATCGTATATTTGAATTCGTTCGTTTTTTTTGATTATTCACTCACACTTCCAAGGAGGAGCCACATGCGGAAGGTAGGGTATTTAGGATTAGCAATGATTTTTGCAGGCTCGGTGAGCGTGGCGGTGGCGCAAGAGCGTCCACCTCAGCATGTAGGGTACGGGACTGGTGTCGGAGACTCTCAAGGTGTAGGCGACAGGTCACGGGTGATGGACCAAGACGATATGTTGCGGTATCTCTCGGCGAATGAAACCATTCAGGGAGAAGTTCTGGCCGTTGATTTGTCCAGCCACAAGTTGTATCTCCTTAAAGGAGGGAGTTCCCAGGATGAACGGCAGACCCTGAGAGGGGCTTTGAACATCATGACCCTGTATTTAGACAATAAAACAAATTTAGAGAATTTGAGGGCGATTGGGAAGGGCGACTATGTAACCGTGCAAGCTGAGAACGAGACGACAGAGACCCAACCATTTGGAACCGGCCGGAAGTTAGTTCGTGATGTGTATGTATTAGACGGGAGTCAATTGCTAGGAGGGATCGACAACCCTAACTTCAAAGGCGGGTTTGGTCAAGGGCCTGATCCTAACATGGCACAGGGTCAAAATATTATGAATGACAGTATGACTGGTGTGCCTGCTGGTGGGACTCAGGCAGGAGAGGTACAGACTGGGATCGTCAGCGAAGTGGGGATGATGACTGGTGCCGCGCCTTGCTGGCAATGTGCCCCCCAACCCACCACAGTCAATGAACGGACAGATAAAACCATTGCCACTGACTATGGGGATGATCGTAAGAACTATAACAAGGGTACCGTTCAATAGGTTTACTGATAACAAGCCATTTTTCTAGTGTAAAAGAGCGTGCCGGTCAATTTCCGGCACGCTCTTTTGTTTATATGGTCTATGAAATTAATTAATAATGAGAAAAATAGATTTCGTCTGTTAATAAGCCGTTGGCGGGAGAAGATTGAGAGCTCATGGAGGAATTGGATCTTCGAGGGGTAATTTGTCCGTACAACTTTGTGAAAACGAAGCTCAAGCTGGAAACTTTAGAAAGCGGTGATCAGTTGAGGGTGTTGTTGGATGAAGGCGAACCAATTCGAAATGTTCCGCAAAGCATTACCAATGAGGGTCACCAGATCCTAAAACAAGAAAAAGTTGACCATTATTACCGTGTGGTTATTCAGAAGGTAGATGTGTGATGGGGGTCGACCTTAGAACTTTCGGGTAAGGGTTCCAGTTGCCTTTTCCTCCTTTGAGGTAACCCTTGAATTAACAATGTTATTTCTCCTTTAATCGATTTGTTTTTTACCTGTTGAATCACTTCTTCGATTTCTCCCCGTAGAATTTCTTCGTTGAGTTTTGTCAGTTCTCGTGTCAGGACAATGTGTCTGTTTCCCATGACGGTCGTGATGACTTGTAATGTTTTGAGAATCCGATGCTGGGTTTCAAAGACAACAATGGTACCCTTTTCTTCTTTAATATTTTGGAAAAATTTTTCCCTGGCTCCTGGTTTTCTTGGCACAAATCCCTCAAAGATAAATCGATCCGTTTCCAAACCTGATACGCATAATGCCGTCAGAACTGAAGATGGTCCTGGAATAGGGATAAGTGGAATATTAGACTTGATCGCCTGTCGAACCAGGTAAAACCCCGGATCAGAAATAAGAGGGGTCCCCGCATCGCAAACCAAGGCAACGGAACTTCCTTCCTGGAGCCGATGGAGGAGAATGTCGGTTTTCTCCTCCTTGTTGAAATCGTGATAACTGGTGAGTGGTGTGCCGATGTGATAATAGGTGCAGAGTTTTTGTGTGCGACGTGTGTCCTCAGCTGCAATAATGGCTACCTCTTGGAGAATGCGGATAGCCCGGAATGTCATATCTTCCAGATTTCCGATAGGCGTGCTGACAATATAGAGCGTTCCGGCCATGGTCTATTAAGGAAAAATGATATAGGGCAAGGTTGGAGATGGTACTGCGTGAGCCTGCTATTGTCCAGGACGATCCAGCCGTATTCGCCTGGTTTCGCAATGATGAGATATGAACGATGGGTGACATCCATCGGTTGAAATGTCAAGTGGCTCTGGTTAGGGAGGTGGCGTGGGTATTGGATGTGCCATTGCCCATGGGATAGTGGGTCAATATGCGGAAGTCGCTATTTGTGGGAGACGTGTGGAAGAATGAGAGCGGTGGACCACATTCAGACTGGCG
This sequence comes from Nitrospirales bacterium, assembly GCA_021604105.1. Lineage (GTDB taxonomy): Bacteria > Nitrospirota > Nitrospiria > Nitrospirales > UBA8639 > Nitrospira_E. Next base: position 4,445 of record BQIW01000015.1, read on the forward strand.
GAGATGTGCTGTCGATTCCATGTGATGTGACTCACTGGGTCGATGTCGTCCTGTATTTATGCTCTCATGCGGCTTGTACTAACTAGGCACCCCTTAAATGTTTGTAGTGGAACTACCGCAGGCATTGCATAAGTGGATATGCGGTGTGACTTTCTTATTTTTCTTAAACAAGAAATGCTGGTAACCTGTTGATTTTCTTGACCTTCCCTGGAGCCAGATCTATACTCGATATGGCTCTTTGTGCATGTGTTTTTACTAGGTTGTTCAATGCCTGAATTACTGTCATATCTCACCATGGGCTTATATTTTGGAGGTACGCTCCTTTTTCTTCTTTATCTCTGGCACCGTTCTGATGTCATCTCAAAAATTTCTCTTGTGACCACAGGGTTGGGGTTCATTTCTCATACCTCGGGACTCATTATGGCCATGGTATCGATGGGCCATGTCCCTATTATGACCTTTAAGGACGCGATGTCCTTTTTTGCCTGGGGGTTAGTATTGGTTTTTTTGGTTGTTGCCATGAAACGGGGCTTGGAGGTGTTGGGCGCCTTTATCCTTCCACTGGCCTTTCTGTCTCTCGTTTCGGCAACCCTGGCGCCTCAATCAGCCGATACTCTTGCCCCGGTCTTTCAGACGGTATGGGTGCATGTGACCCTGAGTATCTTAGGTACCATTGGATTTGCCGTGGCTTTCGTGGCCGGATTGATGTATGTGATGCAAGAGCGCCTCTTAAAATCCAAACAATTTAATGTGTTATCTTTCAAGCTCCCACCACTGGACTTTTTAGATTCTCTCAATCAACGGTCTATCCTTTTTGGGTTTCCCCTATTGACCTTGGGAATTCTGACAGGGGCTGTTTCAGCCCAATTAACGATTGGATCGTATTTGAGCTGGAATTCTGAGCAAATATGGGCGTTAATTACCTGGTTCTTTTATTTCGCGGTCCTGATGGGAAGGGTGACGGCCGGATGGAGGGCGAAAAAAGCCGCGTATCTAACCATTGTGGGGTTTGCCGGAGTAATTTTGACTTTTGTCGGCATCCTTATCAAAAGTCCTCAACCGATGTCGCCGTTATGAATATTATCGTTTTAGGCCTCAATCATCGGACGGCTTCCGTTGAGCTTCGGGAATTGCTGGCCATCCAGGATAGCCGGATGGGAGAAGCGTTGGGTCGGCTCATGGCGTACTCCGGTATTAAAGAGGCCATGTATCTGGGGACTTGCAACCGTGTTGAAGTGTATGCGGTCGTAGAAAAGGGAGAATGGGGGTTTCGTCAATTGGAAGATTTTTTGGTCTCAACCCATTTCTCCTTGTCCACGGAGGATTTACTCCCTCACCTGTATCGATATAGTGATGATGAAGCCATCGCGCATTTATTTCGGGTATCGGCTAGTTTAGATTCCATGGTCGTGGGAGAGCCCCAGGTCCTAGGGCAGGTAAAGGAAGCATACGATCTGGCTCTGACCCATCGTTCGTCCGGGGTCATTCTGAATAAGGTCGTCAAAAAAGCGATTTCGGTAGGGAAAAGTGTCCGTACGAACACCCGAATAGGGGAATATGCGGTTTCGGTCAGCTATGCCGCTGTGGAATTAGCCAAAAAAGTTTTTTCGAATCTGAAACAACGAGTTGTGTTGTTAGTGGGTGCAGGGGAGATGGGAAAGTTGGCTGCGCAACACCTGGTGAATCAGGGCGTGAAGGAAGTCCTAATTACGAATCGAAATCATCATCGTGCTTTCATGCTGGCCGAACGCTTTCATGGGCAGGCGGTTCCCTATGAACAGCTTCGAAGCACGCTACCCAAGGTGGATATTGTGATTTGCGCCACGGGTGCCCCCCACTATGTCATTACCAAGGATGATATTGAAATGGCGGTGTATCATCGAATGAACCGCCCCATGTTTTTGATTGATATTACAGTGCCTCGAAATATTGATCCGGCGGTTAAAGATGTTGATAACGCCTATGTGTTTGATATTGACGATCTCAAGGCCCATGTGGGCCATAACCAGGAAGAACGATTGAAAGAAGCTGAAACCGCGGAGCACATGGTCAAGGAAGAAGTGGGAAGTATGGTTGCCTGGGTTCGCGGACTGGAAGCAACGCCTACCATTGTAGCCTTGAGAAAAAAAGCGGAAGAGATCAAACAAGGCGAGTTGGAGAAAGTCTTCGGGCGGTTGGGGGAATTGTCGTCGAAGGAACGATCTGCCATAGAAGGCCTGGCGTCCGCGATTGTGAATAAATTACTCCATGGTCCGGTCGTGACCCTAAAATCGGAGGCACAATCTCAAAATGGATTTGCGTTCATTGAAGCTGCCCGCCGGTTCTTTGAACTCCGGGAACGGGAGATTCACTCCGGAGAGATACCACTCCTGGAAGATGAGACAGGTGATGGCGTTCGCGAGGAGCGCCTGCCACAGAAGGATGGCGTATGAATCAAGGGAATAGTCAAGCACGCTCTACCCTCATTGTGGGAACACGAGGAAGCCAATTGGCGATATGGCAAGCCGAATGGGTGCAAGGACAGCTCAAAGCCCTTGCTCCGGATATTTCCGTCATTCTGAAGCGTATTCAAACCAGCGGAGATAAGATTCAAGATGTGCCTTTGGCTAAAATTGGAGGAAAAGGCCTGTTTGTCAAAGAAATCGAAGAAGCGCTGCTCCGACGAGATATTGATCTGGCCGTGCATAGCATGAAAGACGTACCGTCAGAATTGCCTGAAGGGCTGGGAATTGTTTGTGTTCCCGAGCGGGAGGATCCCAGGGATGCGTTGATTGCCCGTGAAGGCCATACCTTGGCGACATTGCCGATCGGTGCACGAGTCGGAACCAGTAGTTTGCGAAGACAGGCGCAGTTGTTACATGCTCGTCCGGATCTTGAGATTGCGATGTTGCGTGGGAATGTTGATACACGACTTCGCAAGGTTCGCGAGGGTCAGTATGATGCCATTATTCTGGCCGCCTCCGGGCTCAAGCGCTTAGGATGGGATCAGGAAGTGACGGAGTATTTGCCCGTGGATGTGAGTCTGCCGGCAATTGGGCAAGGTTCGTTGGGTCTTGAAGGACGGAAAGATGATTCCTGGATTCGAGATCTGGTGGCTCAGTTTGAACATCGGCCAACTCGGATTGCGGTCACTGCCGAACGGGCGTTGCTTGCAGGGTTGGAAGGCGGATGCCAGGTTCCTATTGCAGGGTATGCGACTCTCCAAGGGGACACCCTGACTCTGGAGGGGTTAGTCACGAGCCTTGATGGGAAACGATATATCCGTCAAGTGGTAACGGGACCAGCGGGGGAAGCCGAATCAATTGGGACGCAGGTGGCTGAACAATTGTTGGACGGTGGGGCGCAACCCATTCTCCAGGAAATTTATGGGATGGCATGACCAAGGGAGTTGCAATTCATGGTCGGGTGTTTTTGGTTGGAGCCGGGCCCGGCGATGCCAAGTTGCTGACTTTACGAGGGAAAGAGTGTATTGAGCAGGCCGACGTGGTGCTCTACGATCACTTGGCTAACCCAGAATTGTTGAAATTTGCCCCTTCTCACGCCGAGTGTATTTACGTCGGAAGAAAAGGGCGTGGGGCCTATCGGGATCAGGCAGAGATTCACGCCATGTTGGTTACCAAAGCTCAAGAAGGTAAATGTGTCGTGCGACTCAAGGGGGGGGATCCTTTTGTGTTTGGCCGTGGAGGTGAAGAAGCCGAAGTGATCGCTGACGCAGGGATCCCCTTTGAAGTGGTACCTGGAGTGACGGCTGCCGTAGCAGTGCCGGCGTATGCCGGCATTCCCGTGACACACCGGACTCTCGCCTCGACGGTCGCATTTGTGACCGGCCATGAAGATCCGACCAAACCATCGAGTGCAATGGAATGGCCGCGTTTCGCTTCGGCTGAAGGGACCCTTGTCTTTTTAATGGGTATGAAAAATCTTCCGCAAATTGTGGACCGGCTCATTCAGGAAGGCAAGCCTGCAACGACTCCCGTGGCGGTGATCCGATGGGGAACCTATGCTCGTCAACGAACAGTCGTGGGAATGTTATCAGACATTGTGGAATTAGCCTCTCAGGCAGACATGAGTCCGCCATCAGTGATTGTCGTGGGTGAAGTCGTTCGGTTACGTGAACGACTGAACTGGCATGAATCACGGCCTCTGTTTGGACAAGGGGTGTTAGTGACCAGACCTCGTGCTCAGGCGCCGGCTCTTTCAAATTTGCTGGCGGCGCAGGGTGCGGAACCGGTGGAATGTCCTACGTTGGAGATTCATCCTCCTGATAGCTGGACACCTGTGGACGAGGCGATTGCTGCGATTTCGACATATGACTGGTTGATTTTTACAAGTGTGAATGGCGTGCAATCTTTCATGGAACGTCTCTGGTTTCATCACAAAGATGTGAGGAGCTTGGCCGGAATCCGTGTGTGTTGTATAGGTCCTCGGACCCGGGAGGAGGCTGCTCGCTGGGGAATTGCCTCGGATTTGGTTCCTCAAGAATTTCAGGCAGAAGGGATTTTGCAGGACATCGGCATGTTAGGGGTTGCCGGCCAACGGATTTTGATTCCAAGAGCCAAAGTGGCACGTGAGATTCTTCCTGACCAGTTAAAAGCCATGGGTGCCACCGTTCATGTGGTTCATGCCTATCAAGCTCTTCCTCCTATCGTCGATATGGGCCCTCTTCGTGATCGACTTCGCAACAGGGAAATTCAGTATGTGACCTTTACCAGCTCTTCAACAGTGAAAAATTTTTGCCAGTTGTTTGAAACTCGTCAAGAATTGCAGGAATTAACACGGCATTTAATCGTGGCCGTTATTGGCCCGATCACCGCTCAAACCGTTCAGAAAGAAGGGCTGTCGGTGGATGTCATGGCGTTGGAGAATACAGTTCCGGCGTTGGTCGATGCCATGATCATTCATGCCCAACAAAATCCGAAGGATACGCGATTGGTATCGTCTTCATAAATATTTTATGGTGGAGAAAGTTCTGGACACCACGTTTTGTTAACCGATTGATGGGAGGAGTAGCGTCATGGTTCCTGTAAAATCTTGTATGGTCCCGGTAGACAAAATTGTCAAAGTTGACCGGGATATTTTAGTCAGGACCGCTGCAGAAATGATGCGGGATAATGGAATCGGGAGTGTGATTGTGACCAGTGGAGAGGAAATTATCGGCATTTTAACCGATACCGATTTGGTTCGTCGGGTAGTCGCTGCGGGAGCGGACCCCATGCGGACGACGGTCGAAAAAATCATGTCCGCTCCGATTGTGAGTATCGAGGCCGATCGAACCCTGTTGGATGCCAATGATTTAATGGCTAAAGAACATATCCGGCACCTGGGAGTTACCCAGGCCGGAACCATGATGGGAATGATCTCTGTTCGGGATCTGGTTGTCTTTTTAACAAATCTTCCTCGAAAGTAGAGACAAGTATGGGGTTTCCCGTTCATCGTTTACGTCGTTTGCGGCAACATGAATCCCTTCGCCGAATGGTCCGGGAGACGCAGCTGAATCCGGCTGATTTCATTTATCCCTTGTTTGTGACCTTTGGCGAGAATAAGCAAGAACCGATCGCCTCGATGCCTGGTCAATGTCGGTGGTCCGTGGATCGGGTTGTTCAAGAAGCCAAAGATGTCTGGGAATTAGGGATTCCGGCCGTCATATTATTTGGGATTCCTGAACACAAGGACGAGCGTGGATCATCCGCCTATGAGAAGGATGGAGTTGTTCAGCGTGCAATTCGTGCACTTAAAGACCATTTACCCGATTTAATGGTGATTACGGACGTGTGCATTGATGAATATACTTCACATGGTCATTGCGGGATTGTTCGAGACGGCCGGATTCTCAATGATGAAACGCTAGAGTGTCTTCAGGCAATGGCGCTGAGTCATGCAGAAGCGGGAGTGGATATGGTCGCCCCTTCCGATATGATGGATGGCCGGGTTGCTGCAATTCGACAGGTCTTGGACCAACAGGGCCTTTCTGAAATGCCCATCATGGCCTATTCTGCCAAGTATGCTTCGGCGTTGTATGCCCCGTTTCGTGATGCGGCCTTCTCGAGCCCATCTTTTGGGGATCGACGGTCCTATCAAATGGATGTAGCCAATGCGAGGGAGGCGTTGCGTGAGGTGGAGCTAGACATTCAGGAGGGTGCCGATATCGTGATGGTGAAGCCAGCCTTGTTTTATTTAGATATTCTACGACGGGTTCGTGAACTTGTGGCCGTTCCCGTAGCGGCATATCAAGTCAGTGGGGAATACAGTATGATCAAGGCTGGTGCACAGTTAGGTTGGGTGCATGAAGCTTCGATGATGATGGAAAGTTTACTCGCGATTAAACGCGCAGGGGCGGACCTGATCCTCACATATTTTGCCAAAGAGGCTGCGTGTCTCCTTACCCGTGATGGTGTATGAAAATTTCTCGAGGATTACCGACGGTTCGTCCCGCCTCCTGTCCTGTCCTCACCATTGGTAATTTTGATGGCCAGCATTTGGGACACCGTGCTCTTGTCCAAGCTGTCGTAGATTGCGCCCGGCAGGTCACTGGATATCCCATGGTGTTGTCCTTTGCTCCTCATCCTGTCGAGGTGTTGCGTCCTGGAACTGTCCATAAATTTTTATCTGATGACCATGAAAAGATAGCATTTTTTGAACGTCTAGGAGTGGGAGAGGTGGTGATTCTCGCTTTTACCAGGGAGTTAGCCAGTCTGAGGCCGGATGAGTTTGTTCGCCAGGTTCTCCATGACGGTCTTGGCATCCGAAAACTGTTTGTTGGGGAAAATTTTGTTTTTGGGAAGGGACGAAGTGGAGGAGTGAAGGATCTGATTGAATTGGGGAAACACGCAGATTTTTCGGTTGAGCCGATAGCGCCCGTAATTGTGGGACAGAAGGTGGTGAGTTCGACGCGCATTCGCCAATGCCTGACCGGTGGAGACGTGGGGCAGGGTGCACAATGTTTGGGGCGCCCCTATATGTTAAATGGAATTGTGATTCCCGGGGAGAAGCGAGGAAAACAGTTTGGATGGCCGACGGCCAATCTTCGACTCCCTGGGCATCGTGTTTTGCCTGCGGATGGTGTGTATGCCACTCTGACAGTGGTGAAGGGGGAATGTCTGGACTCCATTGCCTATATCGGCACGCGGCCGACGTTTTCCGAAGAGGAACGTTTATTGGAAGTGCATGTGTTTGACAAGACTCTTCAGCTATATGGAGAAGATATTTCAGTGCATTTTATTGAAAAAGTGCGAGGGGATATGGTGTTTGCCAATTCCCAGGACCTCGTGAGTCAAATGGACCACGATGGTCAGCGGGCCAGGGAGATTTTGCGGGACTATTCAGGTGCACCCCGAATCCCTGCGGTCGTTCAGGGGGGAAGTGTATAGATGAGTCGTCTCGTTCCCCTTGCTGGATTGGAACGAAAAGTTGACCAGGCCATTCGGGCTAAGGGGTTATTGGCGTCGGGAGACCGGATCGTGGCAGCGGTTTCCGGCGGTCCTGATTCTGTGGCCCTTTTTAGGTGCCTGGTGGAGTTGCGGACCCTGTGGCATTGGGACGTCTCTATTGGCCATGTGGACCATGGATTTCGTGGAGCGGAAAGTGAGGGGGATGCGACGTTCGTGGAGGCTTTAGGTGAGAGATTTGGAGTGCCGGTCATGGTTCGCCGGCTCCATCTGAATAAATACGATGCAAAATTGAAGAAGAAGTCAATCCAGGAATATGCCAGAAGAGCGCGGTATCGGGCATTTGAACAAATGGTCCTTGAACAAAAGGCAACAAAGTTAGTGCTTGGGCATACGGCAGACGATCAAGCCGAGACGGTTCTTATGTGGATGCTACGCGGGTGTGGAACCGGTGGATTAGGAGGTATGCCTCCCAAGCGAGGGGTGCATGTCGTTCGTCCCTTGCTTGATCTTCATCGGAGTGAGATTGTGACGTATCTGGAGGAAAGGCAGGAGGAATCCAGAATGGATTCCTCAAATGATCAGCCGGTGTATCTCCGGAATCGCATTCGTCAGCATCTGATTCCTCAATTGAAACAGTATTCGCCAGGGATTGTGAATGTGTTGACTAGACAGGCACATATCCTTCGTGATGATCATGCCTACCTGGAGACATTAGCGGATGAAGCGCTTCTTCACACCTGTGTGTCCGACGGTATGGGAGAACGGCAATTTGACCGTACGGCGCTTTTAAACGTACCGTTACCTATTCGTCGGAGGGTGGTTCGCCAGAGTCTTCAGATCATTGCAGGACAACAGCAGAGTCCGACGTTCGACTTTGTGGAACGGGTGTTAGATCGGTTAGAGCATGGGCAGTCGGGTTGGACGATCGCCTATGACGGAGTGCAGGTTTGCCAGGAATATGATCGTCTCGTGATTCGCTCTTTTGAGAAATTACATCATTCTGGAGGGGATTTCAGTGTGAGCGGGATGCCTTTATCCATCCCTGGTGAGGTTGTTTGGCTTCCCACGGGCCACCGTTTTTCGATTTCAAAAGTATCACGTGCAGTAATGAATGGCCATGCGCACCACTCAGAGATTTACCTTGATCCCGAGAAATTTACTCCTGAATTAATGTTACGAAGTTGGATGCCTGGAGATGTTTTTTGCCCTAAGGGGCTTGGTGGGCGACAAAAAAAACTTCAGGATTTTTTTTCTGATCTTAAATTACCCCGTTCTCAGCGGACCAAGGTGCCCTTATTGGTTGCCCCTGAGGGAATCGTCTGGGTTGGTGGGTTGCGAGGAGATGAACGGTTCCAGGTTTCAACATCCACGGCCTCGGTCGTGATGGCCAAGATGATCGGGTAATTATGGAAACCTCTATGGATCAAATCTTTGGAAAACCACTCGTGACCCAAGAAGCCATGAGAGCGCGCATTAAGGATTTGGGAAAGCAAATTTCTCAGGATTATCAAGACAAGGATCTTTTAGTTGTTGGGGTCCTCAAAGGGGCCTATGTGTTTTTTGCCGATCTGGTTCGAGTCATCCGATTGCCGATTCAGATTGATTTTCTGATTGCCAAAAGTCACAAAACAATTGGTAGTTCGGCCAAAAAGGTGAAAGTGTGGTCGGAGTTGACCGAAAAGATCAATAATCGCCATGTGTTGCTGGTAGAAGATATTGTGGACTCTGGAGTGACTGCTCAGTATTTAGTCAAAACGTTGATGAAAAAGAAGCCTGCATCCGTAGCTGTCTGCGCATTGATTAGTAAACCTGCAAATCGCAAGGTGGAGGTTGATTTGCGGTATGTGGGATTTGAAGTGCCTTCGACCTATGTTGTGGGGTATGGACTGGATTTTAAGCAAAAATATCGAAATCTTCCCTACCTGGCTAAACTCGATCCAAAGTTGGTTCGAGATGACTTGCGGTCTTGATGCGGTTGTCAGTTCTAAAAAGTGCGTGATAGAATCAATTGGTTAAGCAAATGGCTGGACGGTATGGTTCTTTATGACATTTGAATTGCTAAGGGGGTTACCCTCGGTATGAATTCTCGGGTGAAAAACTTACTATTTTGGGTTTTTGTGTGTTTATTCATGATCTTGTTATTCAACCTCTTTACGGTGCCCAATCAGCACCCGGAAGATCCGGTCATCTTTAGTGATTTCATGGCGCACCTGGAAAAAGGGGATGTTGAACGAGTTGTTATTAAAGACAATGATATCAGCGCGATTTTGAAAGATGGTACCCGAATCCAAACCTATTCGGTCGAGTATCCAGACTTGGTTAAGGTTCTGCAGGAAAAATCCGTACAAATTGAAGCCAAGCCACCTGAAGATAATCCCTGGTATATCACCTTCCTGCTTTCCTGGGGACCATTTGTGCTCTTTTTGGGATTGTGGTTTTTCCTGATGCGTCAAATGCAGATGGGTGGAAACCGGGCTCTGTCTTTTGGGAAGAGCCGCGCGCGCCTCCTAACCGAAGAGAAGAAAAAAATCACGTTTGCGGATGTGGCTGGGGTGGATGAGGCAAAAGAAGAAGTTGTGGAAATCATCGACTTTTTAAAGGATCCTGCGAAATTCCAAAAATTAGGCGGGCGTATTCCTAAGGGAGTCCTGATTGTGGGTCCTCCAGGGACCGGAAAAACCTTGTTAGCCAAAGCGATTGCTGGCGAGGCGGGTGTGCCGTTTTTCAGCATTAGCGGGTCAGATTTTGTAGAAATGTTTGTCGGAGTTGGGGCTTCCAGGGTTCGAGATCTCTTTGAACAGGGGAAAAAGAATGCGCCCTGTATCATTTTTATTGATGAAATTGATGCGGTAGGCCGATTGCGTGGCGCAGGTCTTGGGGGAGGGCATGATGAACGGGAGCAAACACTCAATCAATTATTAGTTGAAATGGATGGGTTTGATACGACGGAAGGCGTGATCCTGATTGCGGCCACCAATAGACCTGATGTGCTGGATCCTGCTTTGTTGCGACCAGGTCGGTTTGATCGGCAAGTTGTGGTGAATCGTCCTGATGTTCGTGGGAGGGGGGAAATTCTCAAGGTTCATACTAAAAAAGTCCCTGTCTCGTCAGATGTGGATTTGGAGCAAATTGCTAGAGGGACTCCCGGTTTTTCAGGAGCTGATTTGGAAAATCTGGTTAACGAAGCGGCTTTGTGGGCTGCTCGTCTGGATAAAAAAACTGTTGACCAGATTGATTTTGAGAACGCCAAAGATAAGGTCTTAATGGGTGTCGAACGTAAGAGCATGGTTCTAACTGAGGATGAAAAACGCACGACAGCCTTCCATGAGGCTGGCCACGCTTTGATGGCGAAACTGTTGCCAGGAACGGATCCTGTTCATAAGGTCACCATTATCCCTCGGGGACGGGCATTGGGTATGACGATGCAATTGCCCATCGATGACCGGCATAGTTACTCGAAGGACTTTTTATACAATACCCTCTCTATTCTATTTGGTGGGCGGGTGGCAGAAGAGCTGATCTTTAAAAGTGTGACGACTGGGGCTGGAAACGATATCGAGCGGGCCACTGAATTGGCGAGGAAGATGGTCTGCGAATGGGGTATGAGTGAAAAATTAGGTCCGTTGACATTTGGAAAAAAAGACGAAGAAGTTTTCTTGGGGCGTGATTTTGGTTCCCGTCGAGATTTTAGTGATCAAGTGGCTTTAGAAATTGACAAGGAAGTCAAACGGCTTGTGGTTGAATCTTATGAACGAACGACCAGGATGTTAACCGAGCACATTCATACATTACGGGCCATCGCAGAAGCGCTGTTGGAGAAAGAGGTGTTAGACGGCATAGAAATAGAAAAAATTGTTCAACAAACATCTTCCCTCGAGCAAGTTGCAGCAGTGTAACGAGATTTTCCGGTTTTTTTCTCACTCAGAATAGCCAGGTAATTCTCGTTCCATGCTGAGCTGGTTTATTTTCCATCCATCCCCCTTTATTATGGAGCCCTCTAAAAGGTTACCCTTGTTTCCATTGAGAAGATGTTTCTTTATCCACTGTGGGTTTAGCGCATGCTAATTGGGCCCATCACTATTGTGAAGGCTTCCCCCTAAATTAAGATTTATCTACCTAGCGTTACCCCCATTATTCTTTTCATTGTCCCTTCGCGGCTTTTCTCATCAATCAATACGTTGAAATTTATTAGGCAGATGTCCTATTTGGTTGTTAAAAACAATCATGACAATGAGTTGGTTAACGGTGGAATAAACGCATGAAAACAGCTGTCTCAGAGTCCGCTTTTCCTGCAATCCGATGTCGGGAAAAGATGATGCCTATAGGGTCAAAGGTCTTAATCATGGGTATCTTGAACGTGACCCCAGATTCTTTTTCTGAGGATGGACACTGCCTCAACCCTGAGACCGCCATTGCACGAGCCCAACAGATGGTTGCCGAGGGAGCTGACTTGATTGATATCGGGGGAGAATCGACGAGGCCAGGAGCTTCATATGTGGACAAGGATGAGGAAATAGAGCGCATTACTCCCATTTTAACGAGGTTAAGAAAACTCACCAATATCCCCATTTCAATTGATACACGGAAAGCTGCTGTTGCTCGAGCCGCATTGGATCTAGGGGCCGATATCATCAATGATGTGAGCGCTCTTCAAGATGATCCTCGAATGGCTCAATTAATTCGAGAATCCGGAGCAGGAGTGGTCCTTATGCACCGGCAAGGGCATAGTAGAAATATGCAGCAGGCCCCACAATATAAAGATGTCGTTGGTGAAATTAAAGACTTTTTATCTGAACGGGTCTCTATGGCTCGATCCATGGGAATTCCGGCAGATCATATTATCGTTGATCCTGGAATCGGGTTTGGGAAAACCCTTAATCATAATTTAGAAATTCTTGGTAACCTTGGGGAGTTCCTTCCATTGGGATACCCTATTTTAATTGGGGTGTCCCGTAAAGCCTTTATCGGCACAATAACGGGAAAGCCGGTTGGTAAACGAGAATTCGGGAATGCTGTTGCGGTTGCCACTGCTGTCTGGCAGGGAGCACATATGGTACGAGTTCATGAGGTGGGAGCCATGCACGATGCTATTAAGGTGGCTCAAGCTTTACAAAATATGTGCGACAAGTAAAAGAGTCGGTGGTAAGATCTCTCCCCGTGACGTTACCACCGCTTTGTCCGACTGAGGACAACTACTTGGACAGGAATTTTTAAATTCGCATTCCAAGCCTTTGATGGGCGTATGAGTGGTGAGGCAGTATTTATTTTCCGCTATTCAATTTGTTTTATGGTCTGAGCTCTTTATAAAAAAGGGAACCACATGGGGAAATTATTTGGTACGGATGGGGTGCGTGGGGTCGCCAACCTGGATCCGATGACTAGCGAAATGGCCATGAAATTAGGACGGGCGGCGGCCCATGTTTTTCGTAAACGTGATGGACGACATAAAATCATTATTGGCAAAGATACTCGGGTGTCCGGGTATATGCTGGAGTCGGCCTTAACTGCCGGACTGTGCTCTATGGGCGTGGATGTCTTATTGGTCGGACCATTACCGACTCCAGCAATTGCGTTTATGACCCGTAGCTTGAGAGCCGATGCCGGGGTGATGATATCTGCTTCTCATAATCCCTATCAGGATAATGGCATAAAGTTTTTTTCGAATGACGGAATGAAATTGCCGGATGAACTAGAACATCGTATGGAGGACCTCATTCTTTCCAATGAAATTGAGCATATTCGACCGACGGCTGAGGCCATTGGGAAAGCCTACCGCATTGATGATGCCGAAGGACGGTATATTGAGTTCGTCAAGCGTTCGCTTCCACGTGAAATGGATTTTCAGAATATGCGTATTGTCTTGGATTGCGCTCATGGAGCAGCGTATCACGTTTTCCCAAAAGTCATTCATGAATTAGGCGCGAAGATCTGGGTGATGGGCAATGAACCTGACGGTCTCAATATTAATGACGGGTGTGGTGCGGTACACCCTGAACGACTACAGCAGATGGTTCGAGACCGGAAGGCCGACCTCGGTATTGCTCTGGACGGAGATGCGGATCGGGCTTTGTTTGTCTGTGAGAAGGGACAGGTGGTTGATGGAGATCATGCCCTTGCGGCTTTTGCCCTTGACCTTAAACGGTTAGGCCGATTACGACACAATACGGTGGTCGGAACGGTGATGAGTAATTTTGGGTTTGAGGTCTGCATGCGAGAGGCTGGTATCAATTTGGTACGAACGGCTGTTGGGGATCGATATATCTTGGAGCGAATGGTGGCGGAAGATTATAATCTGGGTGGAGAGCAATCCGGCCATATGATCTTTTTAGATTATCATACCAGCGGTGATGGAATGATCTCCGGCTTGCAAATGCTGAAGCTGATGAAGCGGGCCCAAAAACCACTGTCGGAAATTGCCATGTGTATGAAATCTACGCCTCAAGTGTTGGTGGGAGTCACCGTTCCTCGCAAGCCTGACCTGCAGAGCCTTCCACCGTTACAGCAGGCTATTCAAGACAAAGAGCGGGTGCTGAATGGAACTGGACGGATTCTTGTACGCTATTCAGGTACCGAACCGTTGCTGCGAGTGATGGTGGAAGGTCAAGATCACCAGGTCATTCAGGAAATTGCAGAAGATTTAATCACAGTAGTGAAGTCCTGCATTCAGTAAAGATCAGGATTCCTCTTCTATCTTTTCATTGTTCGCTTCACTGGAGGATTTGTCATTTAGCCAGAAGCAGACACAAAAAGCGGTAAGGTCTGTTTCTGACTGGATTCGTAAATTTTCCTTAGATCCTAGATTCTTTTACGGGTAAGGTTTTATCGGGACCTGGGTGACCATTACCTGCATTCCGCTATGGGGTCTGGGAGAATAGCAAACGCCGTCGTCGGTCTTGTTAAAGAGCTACATTAACCATATGCACTATCCTATGTGATACTCCTTGGAGTAGTGTCCTACCTCACCGGGCTGTGGTTTGGCCCGTTTCTAATCTTTTTCCCCCTATCACTTTTGGGGGCTCTTTTTATTTTTGGGTGCATTCTCACCTGGTTTGAACAACAGCGACGCCTCACTCGAAAAACCGGATTCATTCTGTTTGCTCTTCTGGTGGGAGGAATCGGCCATGCGTTTTGGGCATCGACCACGCAATGGGATTCGAATCTAGTTTTCGAGGCGGATGAACAGCCCATCTTTCTTGAAGGAATTATTGTCGCACCGGTCAGGCAGACTCCGGATGGTCTCGTTTTGCTGGTGGAGGCGACCCGAATGGTGAAACAAGGAGAGGAGCAGATGGCTCGTGGGCGAATCCGTCTCACTTGGCGGGAACCAGGTACTTCAACCTTAATCTATGGGGATCATGTCGCCTTTACGGCCCGGATTCGCGAACCCTATGGCACCATGAACCCAGGGGGTTTTAATTATGGACGATACCTAAAACGGCAAGGAATTCATGCCGTCGCGACTGTGCAAGGCCTGGAAACCATCAGGGTTCATGGTGCCCAAGAGAGGACCACCAATGGGTTTATATTGGGTATGGTTGATCGCTGGCGCCAATCGATTCATCATGCGGCGGTTTCCAGTCTCACAAATCCTGCATTGGGATTGTTCCTCGGGATGGTGCTGGGGGAGCAAAGTTATATTGAATCGGATATTCGGGACGCCTTTATGGCCAGCGGAACCGTACATATTCTCTCGATCTCTGGGTCTCATTTAGGGTTATTGGCCTTGTTGATTTTTGCCGGGGCGCGATGGAGTCTTCGCCAGTTACCGACGTGTTGGCTGGAACAACTTTCGTTACGACTCACCGCCACTCGGTTTGCAGTCCTTATCACATTGCCGGCCGTCTCATTTTATACCTTGCTGGCGGGGGCGGAAATGGCGACGGTCCGCTCATGGATCATGATCGTAGTGTGCTGTGCCGGCATATGGCTGGGAAGGGAACGCAATCTGGTGACAGCGTTAGCTCTAGCCGCGCTTCTTATGGTATTGCCGCATCCAGAGGCCATTCAGGATATTTCTTTCCAGCTATCATATCTCTCAGTTGCTGCAATTGCCCTCGTGGTTCAGGCCCGAAAAGAGAAGGAATCCAATCTATCCGGATTAGATGCAGCCTTCTCACCAGCAAAACCGACCGGGCTCTTGGGTCTCTGGCATAAGGCGGCGCTAGCCTGGCTGATGACCCTCGCCGTCAGCCTTACCACGTTGCCTTTGGTCGCCCATGACTTTCATCAAATACCGTGGCTGGGGTTAGTGGCTAATATGGTGATTGTACCCTTGGTCGGGGCGATAATGATTCCTCTAGGTTTGTTGTCGGCGATGATCGTCTTGGTGGGGGGAGGAGAAACCCTTCCTTGGTCCAGTCTGAATCAATGGGTCTTTGACTGGCTCGCGCAGGTCGTGATGATGCTCTCTCATGTTCCCGGAGCGGCATGGTATGTTGCTTCGCCGAGCTTGAGCTCGATGGTCGTCTTTTGGGGAATCCTGGCCCTGGTTGTGGCCATGTGGCATCGGCAGCTGATCCGATGGGGGTGTGGCATAATCCTGCTCGCGATTCTGTTGTGGTGGGGATGGTCTCCACGCACAGGGTGGGATCGGGGAACCGTCCGGGTCACGTTCCTGGATGTGGGACAAGGTGATGCCACCCTCATTGAATTACCCGATGGTCAAACGGTCTTGATCGATGGTGGGCCATCCTACAGACGATTGGATATGGGGCGTGCGGTCATCGGGCCGTATCTCTGGAATCAGGGTATTCGAAGGCTGGATCATGTGGTTGCGACGCATCCACAATGGGATCATGTGGGTGGATTGCCCTGGGTGTTGGACACGTTTGAGGTGGGACAATATTGGGATAATGGCATCTCTCGTCCGGAGCGTTTTTTCTCTCGCCTCCACCTGGCGGTGGAATCTGCTGGACTGCAGGAACAGACAAGCAGAGCAGGGACTGTCATTGTCAGTCCAGGACCTTGCTCTCTGACTGTGCTGAGTCCTTCCCACAACCAAGAGATGGAGAAATATGGTTCAGGGACAGTCCCTAGTGGAAGGGACCTCAATAATCGATCGCTCGTCACTAGGCTGGAGTGCGGGACGCATTCCTTTTTGTTTACGGCTGATGCGGAACAGCAATCTCTGGATGAATTGCTACACGTTTCCAATGGTCTTTCTGCCCGCATCGTGAAAGTACCGCATCATGGAGCGAAAAGTTCTTTGCATCGTGAATGGGTGCATCGCCTTCAAGTCGAGGCGATGGTTATTTCGGTGGGTGCTCATAACCGGTATGGACATCCGGCTCCTGAGGTGCTGGATGCATATGAACAGCGAGGCCTTCCGATATACCGGACGGATCGCGATGGAGCCGTCTGGTTCATCGCACGTCCCGGGTCGGACGACATGACGGTGCGAACAGCAAGGGAGGGAAATCTGCTCCAGGTTCAAGCCGGCCCGCGTATGTTGGGAGAGGAATGGGGCAATTGGACTCGAATATGGAACCGATAAAAAGGTTTTTCCTACAACCGGCCCTGTGAACTTCGGGGTGTTTCTCATGATTGGCCTTCTTGCCACATTGTGAAACCATCGGGGGACGTTTTACGATAACCGATACGGGGGTGGGTCTATTTCTCCATATTGGGAAGAGAGGTGTGCTGGATTTGTTTCACTGTTTTAAGCCACCGTCGAGGATAGACGCGTAAGCCACCGGAAAAATATTTTTCAAGATCGGTATTGGCATTAAGGGGGTCTCATGGCGAATCAAGAGCAACTGAAGCTGATCAAGGGAGGTGTGGACGTCTGGAATGCATGGAGAAAAGCGAATCCTTCCATCCGTATAGATTTGAGTGGTGGAAATTTTTCAAAATTGGAATTGTCCTGTGTCGATTTGGCTGGTGCCAACCTGCAAGATGTCAATTTCAATCACGCGGATCTTTCAGGCGCCATATTGTCCGGGGCTAATTTGAGTGAGTCCAGTTTATTGGAAGCCAATTTGACCGGCGCAATCTTGGAAAATGCGAATGTAAGTGATGCTGATCTTCTCCGGGTCATTCTTATACGGGCGAATCTTGAGCGGGCACATCTCGCCAAAACCGATTTAACAGGGGCAGATCTGACGGAAGCGAACCTGACGGAAGCGAATCTTCATTTGGCCAATATGCAGAATGTAAAACTCATTGAGGCCAAATTAGAGGGATGTAAGCTTCGAGAGGCAAACCTGTGCCAGGCGGATCTGAGTAGCGCCAATCTTGGTCGTGCTGATTTGGCGCAGGCCAATCTCAAGCAAGCGAATCTGGATGGTGCGAATGTTGAACAGGCTTCTCTGATTCAGGCGAACTTGCAGGAGGCGAATCTTCAGGCTTCTTACAACATGACTCTTCTCCAATTGTCAAAAGCCAGATCGGTTCGGCAGGCTCGACTAGACCCTCCAATCTATGAACAGCTGGTCAGGGAGTATCCTCATGTATGCGGGGAGGGTTAGTTAAAACCATTGTGAGGTATCAAGAAATTTTCACCCAAGATGGAAAATTCCCGATGAGGATCAGAAAAATCATGACTAAATTGGGAAACATGATTTTCGATCCTAATCTGAGAAAAAGAGATTAACCGTTTTTTCTTGTGTGAAAAGAACGAGGGCGATCGTCCAGAAGAATTTGAAGCGAATGTCTTGCCCGCCCGAATATCTAGGAGTGTTAAGCTTCGGCCAGTCGCCTTCTTAGGTTCGGATGCCGCTGACTATCTGCAGAACCATGGCCGTGAGGAACATGAGACTGATACCGGTGAAGACCCCATAGGCGGATTGGACCCGACGGGTGGCGGTATAGAAAATCGTGGTTAAGGAAAAGATCACGTACAACAGCGAGCCCGCGGCTAACGCAAAAAACATAATGGTAAAGTAATGAGACACCGCAAATCCGCTGATTAAAGTCCCCAGACAGGTTGGCAGACCCGCCAGTAATCCCATTAAAATTATATCTTTGAGACTCGGTCTTGATTTTCCAGCCGAGCCGATTATGGCAAATCCTTCTGTCCCATTGTGTAGAGCGAAGCCCATAATGAGGACCCCACTTAAGACCCATTGGCCTTGCATGTAGGCGGCGCCGATCGCCAGACCTTCGCCCAAATTATGGAGACCCATTCCTAAGGCAATCATGTAGGGGAGAAATAGTTTGGATGGCTCTGTCCGGTTCCGACCCTGCTGGCGTTGCTCAATCAGTACTAGTCCCACAAACCCGATTAACAGGCTTCCGAGAAAGGCGACCCACGAAAGCACATCTCTCGCGCCTGTGAATTCCACGGCTTCGTGCATGAGGTCAAAAAAGAGATAGACCAGCACACCGGTAGCAATTCCAGTTAAATAGCCTTCCCAAGCCCTGCTCATAGCCTTGGCAACTATCAAGGCCAAGACGATGCCAAGATATATCGGCAGAACTCCTGCAATTGCGCCAAGCCCGATTAATGATCCGATTGTTTCCATAAGATGAACTTATCAAATATTGGAGTTTGTTGGCAATCAACAATGAAACTTGGTTTCATTTTCAAGTTTTACTTTAAATGGGATCGCGCATCAGGGACTTTCGGATGTATGAATGGTCTCAAATACTGCTCGGGGTTGAGCGAGCGGTTCCCATTTCAGGATGGTCAGCGAGTCATTGATATAGACAGGATGTCGCATGCCATTGAGCACACAGGTTACACCGGGGATACTGGCAACCGCCCAGAGAGCTTTACGGGCAAAGGGCTCTTCCCGTTTGGATTCTGGTATTAGGGGGTCAATGAGCTTACGAATTTCAGAGAGTTTCTTCGCACTTTTTTGTGCGGCTTCCATGCGCATGACCTTGAGGAGGGAAACAAGTTCGGGAACATAGCGATCACGCCACGATTCCCATATTTGTTCCTCTTCCTGTTTGCCGGCAAAATGTCGGGTAAGCAGTTGGAAGACCTGATTGGCATGTGGGGCAATCGTTTGAGATTCAATTTGGTCCCAGTGCTCAAGATTTTGGATAGACGGACGAATCCGTTTCAGTTCTTCGGCCCAGTTGAAATAGTCCAGCGGAGCAGCTCCTTTTTCGGATTTAGGGACTTGGGGTGCTAACACCTGCTTATAGTCGTGTTCCAGCGCGGCGACTTTTGGCTGTTGGGCATCAAAGTTTGTATTGGAAATTTCAATCTGAGGGTCTGCGAGACGGATCATGCCTCCGCCTTTTCCAGGAATGGCATTCAGAGGCCGGTTCACCAGGACAGCAATGTTGGCTTTCTGGGCGAATGCCAGGACTGTTTGCGTCTTTTCGGGGCCGGTATTGGGCGTGAGCAGAGCTCCCGATTCAAACGCATTCATCGGGAGTTGCAGTATTCGAAAATGATGGTGCGGAATGCCGGCGTGCTTCGCCGCAGCCTCAGCGGCCTTGAGCATGCGAGAGAGTGAGGTGGCTTCGGGATTATCGGGTTTGGCCGTGCAGGTGTTGGAGGAGACTCCATAGTATTGCAACCTGCCTGCAGCGATTTGTGTCTCCAGATAGGAAAATGCCTGTTGCAGGCGGCGATAAAACTCCTGCCGGAGATCTTCAAGTCTGATAGGATCAATCGACAAATTCCTGTTCTTGGCATCAGATAGAAAATATTCCGGATTGTGCAGGAGGCAGATATCCAGGGTTTCAAGTCCGAGGCGATCAAGGGAGAGAATGAGTTGTTCTTCTAGAAACGAAGGATGGAGGCAATGCCAGATGCCTTCGCCATATTTGACCATCTCGGGAAACGGTTTGCCGGCTTGTTCCCTGGTCTCAGCGCGTGTAAGATTATTTCCCTGCACATAGCCGATTTTCGAAACCACGATGACTTCATCACGAGAGACAACCTCTTTCGCGATGAGATCCTTGAGTACAACACCCACCAAGCGTTCGCTTCCACCGTCGGCATAATTGGTGGACGTATCGATAAGGTTGCACCCGCCTTGTAAAGACTTTTCAAGAGCCTTTCGGTGGTCTTCCACTCCAAGGTTGATCCGGTAACCACCAAAGCCTATGCGAGATGTGGTCAATCCGGTTGAACCCAAAGCTGTATATCCATGAGAGGAAGGGCGCGAATCCTGGTGGCTGGCCAGAATCCTTGCCACATACTGCCCCGTCCCTTGAGGAGTGGCATGTCCGGAAAGCCCCTTACTGGTTAGGGCTTGCAGAGATGGTTCTGCTGAGGTGATGGTTCTCTGAGGATAGGTCAATGCGTCAATGACCTCTTGAGGATCGGTAATCGGAGTCTGGCAGGCAAAGTTCTTACAGATGTAGAGCGCGGCTTGCCCATTGACCAGGGTTTTCCCAGTTAACAGGGGATGAGGGGTTTCAGCCTCCAGCTCTTGCCGATAGGCCAAAATACGATATGGTACAAAACACGCATTGACCGCCGAGCGGAGTTGGTCGTATCTCTTGTCTCCAGGAGTTCCCACGAGAGCCAATTCCATCGGGCCTCGTAATAAAAGGTCGACGACCATGAGACTTTTTGGAAACCCTCGTGGCACCTGACCGATTTGTTGTCCATAGGCACGAATAGCATTGGTCGCGGCTTTCCGAAAGTCTTCGCGATCACCGTGAAATGATAAGCGGGCTAACGCCGAAGCGGCCACCGCATTTCCACTGGGAGTTGCACCATCAGCGCCTTCCCGCCCCCGGATAATTAAGGCCTCATGATCGGCGGCTGTGGTAAAGAATCCGCCATGATCTCGATCCTCAAAGTCTTCAAGGAGTCGTTCAGCTAATGAGACCCCCTCATGGAGATACCGTTCTTGCCCTGTGGCTTCATAAACATCGATCATGGCCTCGGCAGCATAAGCATAATCTTCCAAGCAGGCATTGAGATGGGCATGCCCTGCCCGATAGGTACGCCACAGCCGGCTTTCAGGTCGTGAAAGCGTGGTCAGTAGGAAATCGGCAGCTCTGATGGCACCATCCACATACGGTTGGTGATTGAAAACTCGACCGGCTTCGGCCATCGTTCCGATCATCATGCCATTCCAGGCGGTAATAATTTTATCATCGAGTCCAGGGGGTATACGTTTGAGGCGAGCCTGGTACACGGTGGGTTTTGTACGCATAATGGTCTCACGTAATTCGTCAGGGGAACAGCCTAATTCCTCCGCGACAGTTTCTAGAGATTTTTTTATGCGAGGGATGTTGGTGTGCTCCCAATTACCTTCATCCGTGATGTCAAAATAGGCGCAGAAGCGGGTGGCGTCTTGTTCGTCCGTCAGAATTTCACGTATCTGTTCCGGCGTCCACACGAAAAACTTGCCTTCTACTCCTTCACTGTCCGCATCAGTGGCTGAATAAAAACCACCTTCCGGTGCGGTCATTTCACGCAAAATGTAATCTAAGGTCTCTGTGGCGACCTGGCGGTATCGATTCTCACCTGTGACTTGAAACGCTTCAACGTATGTTCGTGCAAGGAGGGCGTTGTCATACAGCATTTTTTCAAAGTGCGGGGCTAACCATTCGTCATCGGTGGAATAGCGAGCGAACCCTCCACCGATATGATCATACAGTCCGCCTTCGGCCATCCCATCCAGGGTTTTGGTGACCATGGCAAGTATTTTCTTTTCCTGACTCCAGTGGTACTGGCGCAAGAGAAAGGAGAGGCCGGTGGCAGGTGGAAATTTTGGTGCACGTCCAAATCCCCCGTACCGAGCGTCGAAATCACGGGCATATTGCCTGACGGCATCTTCAATCTCGGCTGCACCAACGGCAAGAGGAGATGCGGGTTGCAGGGCTGTTCGCAGGCGTGCGGTGAAACGACTGGCCTGTTGGGTGATGTTGGCATGATCGGTCTTCCAACCTTCTCCAATGTTTGTCAGAATTGATCCGAATCCGGGACGACCATAGCGGTCAGTGGGAGGGAAATAGGTTCCCGCAAAAATTGGTTCCTGATTGGGGGTGAGGAAAACGGTCATGGGCCATCCGCCGTGCCCCTGGTTCATGGCAGTCGTGGCCTGCATATAGATTTCATCCACATCCGGACGTTCTTCCCTGTCCACCTTAATATTCACGAAATACTGATTCATCAGATCCGCGATGGCCTGATTCTCAAAGGATTCCCGTTCCATTACGTGGCACCAATGGCAGGCAGAATAGCCTATGGAGAGCAATATTGGCTTATTTTCTTTTTTTGCCAGATTCAGTGCCTCCTCACCCCAGGGAAACCAATCTACCGGGTTGTAGGCATGTTGAAGGAGATAAGGGCTGGTTTCGTGACTCAGCCGATTGGGTTGGCGTTCTGCTGTAGATTCAGACATAGAAGTTTTTCACTCTTGTGATGAAGGATAGTAATAGAGGCCTTGTACTCTGGATTATTAAATTATTAATACATTAGGTAAAAGAAGTGCTATGGTTATCGTTCTCCGAGGCTTCGTTCATACAGTAACACTTTCCATCCATCTTCCTCCGAAATGAAACCATTGGGCTGAACGACTGGAAGCATTCCGGTTCCAGGGACCCGGCCGGTCTGTCCCATGCTTCCGTTTTTGAGGACCCACATCATTTCACCCGGTGTTCGATAAGTGTTAAACTTAGGGTTGGTAAAATTCCTTGGTTGAATGGGAAGGTTTTTTGCGGCCGGCCCATCCCCTTTTCCTTCGGCTCCATGACAACTAATACAGCCTCCACGTCCCAAAAAGATTTCTTTCCCTTCCGCAAGGATTTCCGAAGTGGGCTTAAAAGGAGGTTTCGCCGATTTGGCTCTGGCTATCTCATTCGAGGGGACTCGGGAGATTTTGATGTTGAATTCACCACCTGCACTGCCATAGCCGGCAGGGTTGACTGACCAGGCTGCTGGCGAAAGGACAATGGAGAGAATTAAGCTACTTCCCAAAATAAGCAGGTAGTGATTCATGAAACCCTCCTTCCATAAAAAATTGGGAAAAGGCTGAAAAGAAGTTTAATATTGGGAGATAATTCGGATTCCTACGTCTTGAGATTTTCGGGGATTCACAAAGGTCATCAGGATACCAATCATCAAGCTGGGGGGCAATCTTAGCTCCTTATTACCTACTCTCAATCTGGTAGCCTCTCTTACAGGGAATAACAAACATCCTTGCATTGTGAGCAATTATGGTACAATTGGCCCCAGATTTTCCTTGAGCATTGGAATTATGGCGTTTAATGAGCACAATCGACGGAAATTTGTGGCTGGCATGAGTCGGCGAATTGCTAAGCTTCGCGATCAATCTGAGCAAAGCCTGGACTTTGCTATTGAAACGATGTTTCAAGAGCGGACAGAGGCCTATTTGCATGTTGAGCAGGGATTGATCGAGGTTGATCGGATGTTGGGGCTGGTTGAGGGGGAGTTGGAGGAGATTACCGAATTGACTACCGCCCAGCGCTTGGAGTCCCGCTTAGAATTTATTGAGGACCGGTTCGAAGAGTTTGAAAGCGAGATCAGGCAGCGTCCTCGCCGTCGAAGGCACAAGATCAATCTCTTTAATTTTTTCAAGGCTGCTGGCGGCGGTGGAGGGGAGGGAGAGCCCACTTCTGTTCGTGGAGAAATTCGTTCGTCTGTCCAAGCCTATGAAGTGCTGGGAGTTGAATTTGGAAGTCCTTTGCCGGTGGTGACTCGGGCCTTTCGAGAGCGGGCGAAAAAGATACATCCTGATATCCGGCAAGGTGACCGCAGTTCCGAGCCGGAACTGCGGCGTATTATTGAAGCGTACCAATTTCTCAAAACCGACTATTTCGGCAGTACGGCCTCAGATTCCATCCAACGGCCGTTTTGACCAGTGGCCCGCCGGTATTCTTACGCGAAAATTTTGTCAAAGAATCTTGGTGACGGTTTCCGGAGGGCGTGCGAGGATTACTTGGTCCCCTTTTTGGACTAGAGGACGCTGGATGAGATCCGGATGTTTGATGAGGATGTCTAACAATTCATCATCCGTGAATTTTGAGTCTTGTAAATTCAACTTTTTGTAGATCTCTTCCTTTTTACGGATAATTTCTGACGATTTAATCCCTGCTTTTTTGAGTAGCCCTTTGAGCGTTGATTTGGAAAAAGTTTTTTCGTAATAGTTAATGGTCGAAAAGGGTTGTCCGCTTTCCTCCACTAATTTGATGACCTGTCGGCAGGTGGAGCAAGTCGGTTTGTGATAAATGAGAATGTCAGCCATACCTTCGTCTCCTTTGTAAATGGTCTGTCAGGTTTATCAGCCTTGACCTCCATTTTGAGGCCATGCTACAAGCTGGTCCAATTAGTTGCGGAAGGATCAGTCCAGTGTATACAAACGACAGAGGGATTTTGCCAGAATGAGCGAGCCAAACCCAGCTCAAGATTTTTTTTGTTCATCTGAGACCGAGCGAACCTTAAAGGATCTTCGGGTTAAACGTAAAGGTCAGCCCGTGTATGTGATGGGTCATGAAGATCTATATAAGGGCAAGGAAGGAATATTTGAATTTTTTAACGTTCGGCTTGCCGTGGTCAAGTTTCCCGATGAAAAGTCCCTAGGATTCGATCCCATTGATTTATTGTTGCCGTGCGAGATCAATGAGGACGGGGTGCCTTTTTTTGAGATTCGCTATTGTGAAACGTGCGATCAAGTTTTTCCTCTCACCGCATCTGAATTTTATGCCCCTGTTGAGCGGAAAGAATGTCCCGAGTGCGCGCCATAAGTCTCTACTGCATTTAAAGCCTTCCCAACTGGTGGCTTGGCCAGAGCACTCTTCGTTTACTTCGCTTTTATCCCATCATCGATTTTTCATTGATACAATGGGCAGACTATCTTGGCGAATACACTGCAATGGGTGAAATCCCAGATTTGCCAGGTTATGAAGTTAAGGGGATAGTCACTCCTATTGGTTGTGTCGATTGTGGAAAGTCTTAAAGGCGGCAGTCACCCATCCCCCCATTTTAATTTTGTGCGTAATACCTCAAAGTAGCTTCGTTCTGGAAAACGAATAAGATGCGTGCGGTGGTCTGAGGCTCGGACCTGCACAAGATCACCGGTCAGCATTTCCACTCCCACTTGGCCATCAATAGTTGCCATAGCTGGCTCTTGACTAGTCAGTTCAATGGTGATCGGCACATCACCCGGGGCAAGAAAGGGACGGTGAGAAAATGTGTGCGGGCAGATTGGATTGATCAGCAACACTTCCAGCCGTGGATCTAAAATCGGACCCTTTGCCGAAAGGGAGTAAGCGGTTGATCCTGTCGGGGTCGCGACGATCATTCCATCACCACGCAAGTTTGTCATAAATGCCTGATTTACCCATATTTTCGTGGCGATCATTCTGGCCAAATGTCCTTTACTTATTACCACGTCATTTAACGCTGAGTAGGTACAGAGGATTTGATCACCCCTTTGTAACTGGACTTTTAACATCAAGCGTTTATCCAGTCGCCATTCTCCTGCGAACACTTTCCCTAAGGCTGTGGGGAGATCGTCGAAGTTGATTTCAGTAAGAAAGCCCAAACCGCCCATATTGACTCCCAGGATGGGAATCCCTCGTTTTTCAACAAGCCGGGCGCCGCTTAACATCGTGCCATCGCCACCTAATACAATGAGGAGGTCGGCTTCCTCGGCAATTTGAATGCGGGTGGGATTATCCGAGTGAGGAAATTCTTGTGTGGAATCAAGAATCACCGTTTTGTGATGTGCCACCAACCAATCGCGCAGATAGGAAACCTCCTGCAAAATATTGGGGGCGTTAGGTTTGATGATGATCCCGATGGTCTGGAAGATGGACATGTGCTTAAATTAAGGGTTAGTGTTATCAGGCGTCTGGATGGTAGTGTCTTCATTAATGTGATAGCAAGCAAGGAGTTTTTCGACAATTGTGTAAGCAATGTTAACCGTGTGCGGCACAAGGCTTTTCTTAGCCTATTTTGATTGGTAAACTAAAACATCATTTTCGTCGCTGGGGTCTCTCATTCACAGCTTCTGACTTGACAGTTTTGAGGGTTCACGGATAGACTGAAATTGTGAATTTTTATCGAATTTCTTTGTGGATAATAGACGATAATAGACGAATGTGTGAGCGAAAAGTTTCGCGAATAATCGGCTAGAGGAGGTCCAATGTTCGAACGATTCACGGATCGTGGTAGAAAAATCATCATCCTTGCCAGAGAAGAAGCGGAACGGCACCAAAACGATTATCTGGGTACCGAGCATTTGGTTCTTGCGATTCTTCGGGAGTCAGACGGAATAGCCTTGATGATCATCAAAAAAATGGGCCTCTCGCCGGAACAAATCCGCCTTGAAATAGAACGGAACCTCCCTGGAGGTGGGACAACGGTTACCTTCGGTGAAATCCCATTTAGTCCCAGAGTGAAAAAAGTGATTGAGTATGGTGTTGAGGAGGCAAGGCTCCTGGGTCACAACCATATCGGGAGCGAACATCTACTCCTTGGCCTTCTTCGTGAGGAAGAAGGAATAGGGGGGAAAGTCCTTCGTAGTTTAGGGGCCAATCTTTTAACTGCTCGTCAGTTGACCGTCACATTCCTTCGAAAATCAGGAACCAGGGAGCGGGATAAAAAAAGTAGCACGCCTGCGTTGGATGAATTTGGTAGGGACTTGACGCAATTGGCTCAGGAGGGAACGTTGGACCCTGTAATTGGACGTTCAGATGAAATCCAAAGGGTTCTTCAAATACTCAGCCGTCGAACGAAAAATAACCCGGCGTTAATTGGAGAATCCGGAGTTGGGAAAACCGCTATTGTGGAAGGTCTGGCTCAGCGGATCATTGGCTTGGATGTTCCAGACAATTTATTGAATCGTAGGGTCATTGCCTTGGATCTTGGCTCCTTGGTAGCAGGAACCAAATATCGGGGGCAATTTGAAGAACGTCTCAAGGTGGTGATGAAAGAAATTTCTCAAGCGGGGAATATCATTCTCTTTATCGATGAACTTCACACGTTAGTCGGTGCCGGTGCTGCTGAAGGATCCATTGATGCTGCGAATATGTTAAAGCCGGCTTTGTCTCGCGGAGAAATTCAATGCATTGGTGCAACGACCCTGGATGAATACCGGAAACATATTGAAAAAGATGGGGCGCTCAAGCGGCGGTTCCAGCCTATATATGTTCAGCCTCCTTCAGTAGAAGAGACTGTGCAGATCATTCAGGGGCTTCGTGATCGATACGAAGAACATCATGGCGTTGAAATTACGGATGAGGCGGTTGAAGAGGCTGTGAAACTGAGTGAACGATATATCACCGACAGATTTTTGCCTGATAAGGCTATTGACCTTATTGATGAAACCGGTTCGCGAGCAAAGTTGCTAACGTATGCCCTCCCTCCTGAGTTGAAGTCCCTGGAACAGGAACTCAAAAGAGTCGCTCGTGAGAAAGAAGTGGCAATAGGGCTTCAGAATTTTGAGGAAGCCGTGAAGTTTCGCGAAGAGGAAGAGCGATTCCGCAAATTATTAGATGATTCAAAGCGTGATTGGAAGAAGAAGCAAGAAAAAAACAGGCCTGTTATTTCCGGTGAGGATGTGGCGTATGTTATTTCAAAAATGACGGGGATTCCTCTCTTTAAACTTGAAGAAGAAGAATCTGAAAAACTGCTGCATATGGAGGAATATCTTCACAAACGTATTATAGGACAGGAAGAAGCCATTTCTGCGGTGTGTCGGTCTATTCGTCGGTCGCGGGCTGGTTTAAAAGATGCCAAAAAACCCATTGGGTCGTTTATTTTTCTTGGACCAACGGGCGTAGGTAAGACCGAGTTGGCTCGCGCAGTGGCGGAATTCTTGTTTAATACTGATGAAGCATTAATCCGGGTAGATATGTCAGAGTACCAGGAGAAATTTACCAGTTCACGGCTATTTGGAGCCCCTCCTGGATATGTGGGATATGAAGAAGGTGGACAATTGACGGAGAAAGTAAGACGTCGTCCCTATTCAGTTGTATTATTTGATGAAATTGAAAAGGCCCATCCGGATATTTTTAATGTGTTGCTGCAGGTACTTGATGATGGAGTATTGACGGATAGTTTAGGTCGGAAGGTGGACTTTAAAAATACCATTTTGGTGATGACCTCAAATTTGGGAACCCGATTCATTCAAAAGGGCGTATCTCTTGGGTTCCAGCGTGATGTAGAGGCTGAGCATTCTTCACGGATGCGTGGTGAAGTCCTTGCCGAATTAAAGCGTCATTTCAGTCCTGAATTCTTAAATCGTATTGATGAATTAGTTGTCTTCGACCAACTCACGAAAGAACATTTGGTGAGTATCGTTGACATTCTCATTGGAGAACTCAATGGGCGTCTTGTGGAAAGAGGAGTATATTTAGATGTAACCGACGAGGTGAAGCAGTGGTTGATTGACGAAGGGTTTGAACAACAATACGGTGCCCGTCCCCTTCGCCGAACCATTCAACGCCAGCTGGGAGATCCTCTCTCCGAAGAACTGATTAAGGGCCGGTTTAAGGATGCCAAAAAGATTAAGGTTGTCTTAACCGATCAGACTCCGAATTTCATTGAAGAAGAGGTGTTAGCGAGTGTGTGATTGGATATAGGGATGGTCAAATCCTAGATGAAACCCTCAGGACCGCCAGTCCTGAGGGTTTTGTTGTTTTTTGTCAAATGAATCATGGCGCTGAAAAGGACATTTAAGTGATTTTAGGAATTGAAACTTCGTGCGATGAAACAGCTGTGGCTGTGTTGGATGGGGAAGGTCGCATCCTTTCAAATATTTTGGATTCGCAGGTTGAAGTGCATGCCCGTTACGGGGGAGTGGTCCCGGAATTGGCTTCGCGTCGTCATATGGAGTGTCTGGAACTTCTGACCATGGAAGCCTTGGGTCTGGCCAAGATTTCTCTTTCCCAATTAACCGGGATAGCCGTCACAAATCGTCCAGGATTGGTAGGGGCCTTACTCGTTGGAGTAAATTTTGCCAAAGCTCTGGCATATGCCACGAAAATACCATTGGTGACAGTGAATCATTTGGAAGGGCATTTGGCGTCCGCATGGTTATCCAATCCAAATTTGCCAACCCCAGCCATGGTCTTGATTGCGTCCGGGGGGCACACGCATTTGGCCTTGGTTCCTCGTCGTGGAGAATATCAGTTCATTGGATGGACAATGGATGATGCAGCGGGAGAAGCGTTTGATAAGGGCGCCAAAATGCTCGGGCTTCCTTATCCGGGAGGCCCGGCAATTGACCGACTTGCCGAGCAGGGGAATCCTCACCATGTCTCATTCCCCCGCCCAACTCTTCAAAACCATAATTTCAATTTCAGTTTCAGTGGGCTGAAAACCGCACTTCGATATTTTGTGCGGGATGAACAGCAAAAGGGGAATCCTCCATCACCTGTGGCTGATATCGCGGCCA
The DNA here is from genome assembly GCA_021604105.1 of Nitrospirales bacterium. GTDB lineage: Bacteria > Nitrospirota > Nitrospiria > Nitrospirales > UBA8639 > Nitrospira_E. The sequence continues at coordinate 34,116 of BQIW01000015.1, forward strand.
GTTACCAGGAAGCTATTGTGGACGTGTTGGTAGAGAAACTTTGCCGCGCTGCCCGTCAATATGGTGTGAGAGGGATCTCGGTCGTGGGAGGAGTGGCTGCAAACTCTCGTCTTCGCCTGAAGCTTGAGGAGCGTGCTCGGACAATAGGGCTGCATGTGACTCTCCCTCCACGTGCGCTCTGTACAGACAATGGTGCCATGATTGCAGCGGCGGGATTGGAAAAACTCAAGCGCAAGGAAAGAGCCACATGGGAGGTGGATGCGATCTCTACGTTGCAATGTAAAATCGATGGGTCCGCGATGGCTGAAGTTTCCCTTCAATGCCCCAGATGATCTCATAAAAGGAGAAGAGTCATTCCTGTTGTTCTCGGTAATCTTCATGGGTTAAAGGCTAACCACATTAGCCGAATGGAGCGTCTCTACCGTCGACGGATCCCTTCAGAAAAAGTTGTGACCTCGGAGGTGGCTCGGGAATGTGCCGAACTCACCTATGAGACGAGACGGCAAATCGGACTGTTGGTCAATCGACAAGGCCAAATTGAATCGGTTTTGATCGGTGACCACCACGAATTGGTTATTCCCCATCTTTCGCGGACCCGGTCAGGCCTTCGGTTGTTGCGAGGGGTTCGTTTAGTCCATACCCATCTGAACAATCAACCGCTGACCCAGGATGATCTGACCGATCTGGCTCTTCTACGGTTGGATTTAATAATTGCGCTCGGTGTGGGAAAGGATGGGGGCCTTCGTGATGTCTATGTGGCCCACATTCTTTCTAATCCCATTCAGGGACGAACCACGGTGGAGTTACCGCCCTGTGCCTTTCACTCGTTTCACTTGGATTGCCAGCAATTTATTCAATCATTAGAGCAAGAAATTGTTCGCTCGAATCCAGGGTTACGGGAAGGTGTTCGGGAGGGGAGAGCGCTCCTCGTTAGTGTCAGCAAAGGGAGTGACGCTTCGGAGGAAGGCCGTCTCCAGGAATTACAAGAATTGGTGCGTGCTCAGGACGTAGAAGTTTTAGGGTGTATCACGCAACGTTTGGGGGCGATTCATCCGAAGTTTGTCGTTGGGTCGGGAAAGATGAAAGAGTTGGCGATTCGAGCGCTCCAATCAGGTGCCGATACCTTGATTTTTGATCAGGATTTAACTCCGGCCCAGGTACGAGGTATTTCCGAAATCACGGACCTGCGGGTCTTGGACCGGTCACAAGTGATTCTTGATATTTTTGCACGGCGGGCCCATTCCTCCATTGGAAAAATTCAAGTTGAGCTGGCACAGCTGCGGTATTTGCTCCCACGACTTGCTCAGTCCAGTACGGCTCTTTCCCGGTTAGCGGGGGGGATTGGCACACGAGGGCCTGGAGAAACCAAGTTGGAAACGGATCGACGTCGAGCAAGGGATCGTATTCAACGATTGGAGCGGGACTTGGAGTCTATGGCACATGGTCGGCAGGAGCAACGAAAAATGCGCAGGAAGCGAGGACTTCCTATCATTTCCATTATCGGCTATACCAATGTGGGGAAGTCGACTCTGTTAAATGCGTTGACACAGAGCCAAGTCTCTGTAAAGGATCGTGTGTTTGAGACACTTGATACGGTCAACCGGCGATGGTATCTACCTGGATTAGGCGACGTGATCCTGACAGATACCGTAGGATTCATCCGGGATTTGCCAAAAGACCTTATGGCGGCATTTCAGACCACCTTGCTTGAATTGCAAGAGGCCGATGTGTTGCTCCACGTGGTAGATGCCCATGTCCCCGATCCTGGGCAGCACATCATTGCGGTGGACAATATCTTGAAGGAATTGGGGCTTGAAAACATCCCATGCCTGCGTTTTTTTAATAAAGCCGATCTAATGGGGGAAGAAGACCTGCAGCTCCTCTGTCAGCGATATGGAGGAATGGGGGGATCGGCGTTACAAGATGCATCACTTCTTATGATTCGGCAGGAACTCACGTCCCTGCTTCGTGATCTTCAGGCAGAAGGTGGCAGGACGGGGAATGGTCAGGAAATGCCGCTCTATCCTCCTCCGGCTCCAGCCGAGACCTTTCCGTGAGGGGTCTTGCTTTACCGATGAGTCGTCTCAGGACAGCACGACGGCCGATGGAATCGCCGGCAGTAGCGAAAAAGCGGGTCCGTCGTATCCTTGACGCATTGGATCAATCCGTTCCCGACGTGAGAGTAGAATTAGATTCCTCCAATCGGCTTGAGTTGTTGGTGGCCACAATTCTTTCGGCCCAATGCACAGACCAGAGGGTCAACCAGGTGACCCCGAACCTGTTTGCCCGCTATCGCACGGCACAGGATTATGCCAGTGCGGATCCACCCGAATTAGAAGCGCTCATTCGCACAACGGGATTTTATAAAAATAAAGCGCGTCATCTTATTGGGTGTGGTCAAGCTCTGGTGCAGCGTTTTCACGGGATGGTGCCAGGAACGATGAAGGACTTAACCTCCCTGCCCGGCGTTGGACGAAAAACAGCCAATGTTATTTTGGGAAGTTCTGTGGGAGAACCTGCCGTTGTGGTCGATACTCATGTGAAGCGGGTAGCCAATCGCCTCGGTTTGACGAAAAGCCAAGACCCGACCAAAATTGAAGAGGATCTTCAGCGCCTCCTACCCCAATCGAAATGGACGAATGGGGCTCAACGTCTCCTGCTTCATGGGCGATATGTGTGTTTGGCTAGAACGCCAAAGTGTGCTCATTGTGTGCTCAATTCAGACTGTGAATGGGAAGGAAAACGAAAGCCAACATGAAAAGTATGACCGGTTTTGGAAAACGAGAGTCGCTTTGTCAGGGAACCATGGTGGGGGTTGAAGTTCGTTCGGTGAATCATCGATTTTGCGAGATGATGGTGCGTCTGCCTAAGGCTCTTTCTCACATGGAGTTGGAACTTAAAGAGCAAGTCAAGCGAACCTGCGAGCGTGGTCGCATTGAATTGACCGTGACCATGAATGGCGGAGGGTCTGGAGCTATTAGGACTGTCCAATTAGATCGCGCCATGGCACAACGGTATATTCAAGGGTTGCGGGAGTTGCAACGGGAATTCAAGCTGAGTGGAACGGTGGATGTGAATGTGGTGGCAGGGTTTCGGGATCTATTTTCCACAAGTGAGGAATCCCCCGTGATCAAGGATGTGCCGAAGGTCGTTGAGGGGTTGGTACAACGTGCATTGACGGATTTAGAAAAAATGCGCAAGAAAGAAGGCACGGCTTTACAAAAAGATCTCTTGCAGCGGGTTCAGATAGTCGAAGAACGGCTTCATGTGGTTCAGCAACGCATTCCTTCTGCACTGCAGGTGTCCGCTGATCGTTTGAAAGCTCGTGTCGCCAAATTAGTAGAAGGCGAGCGGGTGAACGACGATCGAATTGCTCAAGAAATAGCCATGTTGGCGGAACGATCGGATGTGACGGAAGAATTAACCCGGTTGCAAAGTCATGTGACACAATTTCGTTCCACACTCAAATCCAAAGGCCCGGTGGGCAAGCGGCTTGATTTTCTTCTCCAAGAAATGGGAAGGGAAGTCAATACCATCGGATCAAAAGCGAGCGACTCCGAGATATCCGGGCAGGTTGTGGAGTTAAAGAGTGAATTGGAAAAAATCCGTGAACAAGTCCAAAATATTGAATAACCACTCGATGTCATAACGTCGGAGGAACGGTGGGGAAAACGGGAAAAAAATTGTTATTTGTTGTATCAGGGCCTTCTGGAGTGGGGAAGTCAACGCTCTGCCGCCATATTTTGAAGACCATTCCCGACATTCGCCTTTCGGTTTCCTACACCACGCGGAAGCCACGGTCGGGCGAAACGGATGGCAAGGAGTACAAGTTTATTTCGGAAGCGGAGTTTCACACAAAGATTTCCGAGCACGCGTTTGCTGAATATGCCGAAGTCTATGGACGATTATACGGAACACCCTGGAAGGAGTTGGAACAGGAGTCCGGTTCAAACACGGATATCTTGTTGGACATCGATGTCCAGGGTGCGCGGCAGGTCATGAAAACGCTTCAAAAAGCCGTGACCGTGTTTATTCTGCCTCCTTCATTAGAAGTGCTTCGGACCCGTCTGGTTGAACGAGCAACGGATACAACAGACGAGCAGGAGCGTCGGTTTCGGAAATCCCAGGATGAGATGCGGAGCTATTCGGAATACCACTATACGATTCGAAATGAAACCTTGGAACAGGCCATCCAGGAACTCCAATCCGTCATTATGGCTGAACGTGTGCGAACCACTCGAATCGATGCCGCACATGTGTTTCGATAATTGCTGCATTGATGGGATTGTTTTGTGTAGACTATTCACCATGACCGTGGGTTTTTCACAGAAAGGAAAGAGGATATTCAATGGATGCATTATCATTATTACCCCAACATCACCAAAAAGAATTTGATTCGCGGTATCGGATTGTGCTGATTGCCGCCCAACGGGCCAAACAATTGGTTCGAGGTGGAGAGCCGTATGGGGCCAGTAAATTTTCGAAAGACACCTCAAGAGCCCTGGAAGAAGTGCTCAACGGGCAGGTTCCATATTTAATTGGCCAGGAAGCTAAAGAGGCCATTAAAAATGCCAAACGCGCGAATGAACGTCCTATTGATCCGGCTCTTTACGCACAGCCGGATGAAAACGCGCAAGAGATCAAAAAAGAATTGAGTGTGTATATTGATGACACGGCTCAACATCTTGGCACGGTGGTCGAACCTGAAGAAGCATAGTTAAAAGCATTTGGCGAAAGCATGCAGAAGATGAGCGCCGGGTTAACAGGCAAGCGGATTATTCTGGGAGTGACGGGAAGTATTGCGGCCTATAAGGCGGTCGGACTCCTACGTCTGTTGACGCAAGCCGGTGCCAGCGTGCATGTGGTCATGACGGATTCAGCTATCCGGTTTATTGCCCCCCTGACATTTGAAGTGCTGTCACAGAATCCGGTGGCCAGTGATGTCTTTGCGGGCCATCAGGACATGAAGCACCTGTCCTTAACGGAACAAGCCGATTTGTTGGTCGTGGCTCCCTGTACTGCGAACACGTTAGCCAAATTGGCTCTGGGGTTAGCCGACAATTTGCTTGGAACCCTTTCGCTCACCGTTCAATGTCCGGTGATGATTTGTCCGGCGATGGATGGAGAAATGTGGGCCCATCCGGCGGTCCAAGCCCATGCTCAGACCCTCCGTCAGCGAGGGGTCGTCCTGGTCGAGCCGGAAGTCGGGGCATTGGCATCCGGAGAATGGGGACAGGGGCGTTTAGCTGCGGAGGAACGCATCATGTCGACGGCGGTTGACCTGTTGCGTCGCCGGACGGATTGGCAAGCGGAGCGTGTCTTGATATCGGCAGGACCTACTCAGGAACCCATTGACCCCGTGCGATTTATCAGTAACGGGTCATCAGGCAAAATGGGGTTTGCCTTGGCCGAGGCCGCCGCCGCACGTGGGGCCGAGGTCGTCTTAGTGACAGGTCCCACCCAGTTAATGGCTCCGAAGAACGTAACCGTGATTCCGGTAGTCACTGCAGAAGACATGATGCAGGCGCTCACGGCACGATTTGAATGGGCGACTACGCTCTTGATGACGGCTGCGGTGGGAGATTTTCGTCCCAAACAGGCGCATGCACAGAAAGTAAAAAAAGACCAATGGCATGGCGAAAGATTGGATTTGGAACGGACGCCGGATATTTTAATGGCACTCTCTGCACAGCGTACACACCAACGCCTGATTGGCTTTGCGGCTGAAACAGATCGTCTTATTGAGCATGGACAGGCCAAGCTTGCCGGCAAACATCTGGATATGCTGATTGTGAATCACGTCGGCGGAGAGCAGTCTGCTTTTGGAAATGATACCAATGAGGTGCATGTGCTCACGCCGGGTACTGCCCCACATCACATCCCGCGAATGCCGAAACGACAGCTTGCGGATACGCTCCTGGATCATATCGTATCGCTCCCGGTTCAGCCGTTCAGGCAGAAGACCCTGTCTTCACCGCCGTCGTAGTTTGTGCTGACCTGATGGGTGTCTCCTCACCCTTTTCCATGTACCTGGAACAACGTCTCCAAAATCAAAGAACTTCTCTTGTCCGGTGAATGGTCAAGGCGCCTAATGGATTTGTGGGCTACGATAGCGAAAAGGAGTGAAAAATGAAGCAGAAACCTCAGAGAACAAGAAAAAACTTAACTTTAGGAGCTGATAAGCCGATAAGAATAGGATGGAAGGATTTTTCATCAATATCGTTTTTTTCGCCTGGATCATTTCCATGATTCTTCTGGCTATCCGAAGAATCTAACTTCTCTCATCCGGCCAGGTTCAGAAAAAAGTATTGGCTCTTTTTTGAAGCCTTCCTACAGGAAGCTGTCAGGGAGGGGCATCACCTGAACCGATATTCCTGGCGGTCAGCTGGGCTGACCAAATTGCCTGTTTTAGGGAATGGCTCGGATTTGAATCCCATCGACCCGCTCGTGAGCCAACACGTCTGAGATAATCACGACCTTGTCTCCTGTTTGGAAATGTTCACGGGCTTTTAAAATTCGAAATGCGGTTTGTAACGTTTTCTCGGGGTCTGAACTAAAGTCGATCCGGAAGGGATAGACACCACGATTGAGCGTCATCGTTCGACGGGATTGACTCCCGTTCGTGAAAGCATAAATGTTCGTGGAAAAAGGACGACAATTCGAGATTAAATCCGCCATGATACCTCGTCGGGTGATCACGATAATCCCTTTGGCGTGTAGTCCTTCCGCGAGCTGGACGGCAGCGGTGGCTAATTGTTGTTTGTCTGTCGTCAGCGTTAACTGTTTTGCAAACTGCAACCCGGGAATGGCCTCGGTTTTGATGGATATCTTTCGGAGATATTCGATGCATTTCAGTGGATATTTTCCGACTGTGGTTTCTCCGGATAACATCACCCCGTCGACTTCCTCATAAATGGCATTCGCCACGTCAGTGACCTCGGCACGCGTGGGGATAGGATTATGGATCATGGATTCCAGGAGATGGGTGGCCACAATTACGCGCTTGCCGGATTCCGCGCAGAGTCGCACAATTCTTCGCTGCACATTGGGCAGATCCTCCAGGTTGATTTCTGCCCCCAAATCTCCCCGAGCCACCATAATGCCATCCGATTCCCGGATGATATCTTCCAGATTGCGAACTCCTTCCTGATCTTCAATCTTCGCAATAATTTTCACTCTCCCCACTTTATGTCCCATCAATTGTTTCAATTGTTGGATATCCTTCGCTTCCCGAACAAAGGACAGCGCAATGAAATCCACATCGGCGGCTAAACCAAAGGCGATATCCTTTTCGTCCTTTTGTGTAATCGCAGGGAGATTGACGCGAATCCCCGGTAAATTGACATGACGCTTGCTTTTCAAGACCCCCCCATCCAGGACCCGGCACTGCATGAGGCGATCCTGTTTTTCAAGGACCTCAAAATTGATCAACCCATTATCCACGGTTATCTTATCTCCGACATTCACGGATTCCATTAAATCGGCATAGTTGATGTGAATAGAGCTTTCTTCCACATCCATCGGACCCCGGGCAGAAATAGAGACGATCGTGCCTTCCTTGAGATTGAGATCGATCGATAAATCTCCGGTCCGGATTTCAGGGCCTTGGGTATCTAAAAGAATCGGGATAGGAAAGGGAACCTTGGTATTGAGGGTCTTAATGTGTTTGATCACTTTGGCATGGGATTCATGGGTGCCATGGGACATATTCAGTCGCACGATGTTCATGCCGGCGTCATACATTTTGCGCAACATCTCATACGATTCGGTTACCGGTCCGATCGTGCAGATGATTTTGGTCTTTTGCATGAAGGTGTCCCTATCAGTTTGCAATAATCATCAATGGAAAAAACGATTCCATCATCTTCCAATTCGTCCGTTGAACCCTATGGCAGCAGTGCCTACTATGAGAACGGCATCGGACGCAGACATTCATAGAAATTGGGAGGCCCAACTCCTGTTTGAGATTCTTAGGATGAGAGGTACTCGTGTTGCCGGAGTGTTGTTTGGTGCAGAAGATATCCCACCTCCCTGTGGGTTCTCATGAAGTGTAGCCCACTTTCGTGTCAAACTCTAGCAGGGTCGATTGGGGTGGGTACTTCATTCCTGGTGGGTGAAATCAGAGACATCCGCAGGAGAGGAATCAGACGTTCATGGCGGGGACTTGTATTGTCGAGCAGGTGGGATAATATTATGATGAGGAGATCCGATTTATAGGAAGTGTTGAATAATAAGGATGTTCAAGGGCCAATTTGCGTAGGATGAGATTCCTCATCAAAGGCTCCGGGTCGGTTCAAAAAAGCATGCCCTGAGTCTTCCCGAAGGGTCCATCCAGCAAGGCCGCAGCCGTTTCTCCGCGCGGAGCGTACGCGTCGTACGTGAGCACGGGAAAATGGCGAGAACGCCGCTGGCGGCTTTTTTCTACAGACCCTTATATGAAATCAGGAATAGCTGAAGGATTTGAAGAGGTGCATAAATGAAAACGGAAGCCGAAACTCTGGAATTTGTCACAATTAATGGGCTGCTCACTTATGGTGAGGTTATTGCCAGGCGACCGCCGGTAGAGGGAGCAGAGCCTCATCCGCCGTTAGCTTCCTTGGAAGATCGTCCGCAACGGGTGTTAGAGGCCATGGCCGCCCTACGACTGTTTGTCAAGGATGCCCAAAAAGGGTTTGCCAATGCCCCCGCCTACAGAGAGGCAAGACAGGCACTGGTTCAACAGGCATGCCATGGAGATGAATTGGTGTTTTACGCTGCGTGGAATCAACTGCTCGCGCAGGGCGAGCTTTCTTCTTTATTTCGGGCACCAATCGGGGCCACGAATAAACCCATCCGGCGTCGACCTGTGGCGATCGTTCCACGTGAGCATATGACACCCAATCTGGCTGAGGGTCGGATCGTCCTTGATATCGGTGAGGACCGGTATTGGTTGATGCCCAGGGATTTAAGTGCCCGCACGCTGTTTTTCACGATGCGGCACGGCGTCTCTCAGATGGATAGTAAGAAGTTTCGTGTGGGGCGCCGGTTGAGGAATGTTCTCGACGCCGAGCGGGGAATTCCCAAGGCTGATGCCATCGGAACCGCCCTCGTCCGGACCTTAGGCCTGGTCGGAAAACAACTGGATTTTCTTCAGCTCGATAACTACCTGGATTCGAAATCGTTTGTCCACATGGTGAGTCAGAGCCCCAATACCCGACAGCTTTTTGAACGGGTCGTCTCCATCCTGTCTCCCGAGACAGCCGGGACCACTGAGCCCCTTACGGAATGGGCGTTGGAATCACAGGACTTTGGATGGGCCACCGGTCTTGAGAAAACGATTGAAATCGAGGAAGCCGCCAAGGCCTTTGGGGTCGACCCGAAGACGGCCCAGCGTCTGATTAAGCATCCGCTGTATAGTTATCCGGGAGGCCACTCCTTTTTTGAACTGTATGTGGAATTGGTTGACGGGTTTCACCGGTTGGGTCAGAGACACCAGGGAAAAGTGTTGTGCTTGTATACGCACAGCTCAACGTTGCGAGCGCTTTTAATTTTTCTCGATCCTCGTCCGTTCAACGAAGCCTTTTCAGAATTTGGCGCCTATAAGGAAGGGCAGGACAACGTCGTGCTCCTCACCTATGAGCATGGGCAATTGTCGGGCTATTCCACGGCCGTGGGTCTTTCAGAACGGGAACGAGCGGTCCGAGAGGCCTGGAGAAACGTGGAACAGAGCCGCCGGGAGAAAGTGGCTCTCAAGCCACGACAAATTCGCCGAATTGTCGCCCTGGTCTCCGGTGGGGATTTTGCCGGAGCCGGTGCGGCGTTGAAGGAACTCCGTGTAACAGGGAATCGATTAGGCCTGGAAGTGTATTTTGTGCAACACGGATTTCTGGGTTTAGCCAATAATTGGATTGAGTTGGTGACGGAACAGGACACACGTGGCATGAGCAATCATGCCAGCAGCCCGATCGGCAGCAGCCGGTTTGAAGATTTTAAAGATGAGGAAGTCCAATTGGCCGCCATTCATCATCTCCAACCCTTCATGAAGGATGGGGCGCTCATCGTGATGGGAGGTGACGGAAGCATGCGTGGCGCGCGCGCCATCTATGAACGGTTCGGCATCCAGGTCGTGGGGATTCCCGGTTCGATCGACGACAATATCGCCGGGACCACCTCACTCGGGGTCCAATCGGCTGTCGCCCTGGCCAATCAATCCATCGAGTCGCTGAAAGCCACCAGTGCGGCCATGGGCAGTGTGTTTTTTGTGGAAGTCATGGGAGCAGGATCCGGTCACCTGGCGCTCATGTGTGCCTATCAGGCACGAGCTGAAGGCCTGTTGGTCAATGAACATCCTGATCCGAATGCCTATATCGAGGAGGTGGTTCTGGGCACACTGAAACAGACGTTGGGCGTCCGGAACAAAAGCCATATTATTATCGTGGCCGAACGCACTCCGCACCAGTATCATCCTGAGGGCGGGGTCCATGGCCTGGTGGATTATTTCGGTAGTAGGATTTCCCAATGGACACATCTGCAAACCCGATCCGGGCACTACCCTCTTTCGGTGGCGACCAAGGCAACGATTCTTGGCCATACCCTGCGAGGCGCGTTCCCCACTCCCGTCGACAAAACCATGGCCCAACTCTTTGCCTACGAAACTATCCGGCGGTTGATCGAACAACCGGAACAGGTCATCGGCTGCATGTTAGCCTACCGCGAACCCGGAACCATTCAGCCAATCCCTTTGCATGCCGTGGCACCAAAGCCGTTTGATTGGGAACTGTTCGCGCGCATGCACGGAACGGAATTGGTTTAGCAAAAGAGATTGTTCAGTCTGAGAATTCGTCTTTGGGATTTGAACACACGGTTCGACGGAAGTTGATGTCACCAATGGCCTGCAGCTCGTCTGATGTATCGGTGTTGACGATCACCGATCATGGAAGCGCTCCTCTTGCCATTGATGAAATGATCGGATGAATTGCGAGGGTACTGACTCTTTTATTTCAAGCCGGAAGGCGGTAGGCACCTAGGCGAGTATGTCCGAAGCCACGGTGCCCTGCATGGACTCGGGAGCCATCTGGCCCATCAGGCGCAGACAGGTCGGTGCGACATCAAGCACGGACAACTTGAGAACCCGTCCCTGGCGGGAAATGCCTGGTCCAGCGGCTGCGAAAAATCCACAGAGGTTGTGTCGCGTGTCCCGATTAAAAAACATGTCTTTCTGTTCAAGGATCGTGCGTGGATGTTCGATGCGCCGTTTAGGGTAGGGTGTGGGTGCCCAGTCGAAGAAAATATCCGGCAGGGATTCATGCGGCCCGGTATGGTAGTGATCGACTGTGCGGGCAATATACCCGATTGCAGGCCTGCCGGTTTCCGGATCGATCAGACGCTTCAGGTCCGCTTCGATTCGCTCCAACAGTTGTCGATACTCCGGGCCTGGCTCGACGACGCCCTGCGGCTCCCGACCGCGAAGATTGACGCGCAGGAATCCGAGAAAATAGGCCGGGATCGGGAACACAGTCGTTGTTGACCAGTCAGTACCCCCGAGCCATTCACGGGACAGCATTCGGCCATGAAAGGCGTCCGGCAGCATGGAGCTGATGGCTTGTTGCCAGGATTGCGGTATGATGCGCCGGGCGAGTCGAGGAATTGCGGACCATGAGTTCGAATGCTGTTGCATCCGGTGGTAGCCAAGTTGGCGGCAGAAAGCCTGCGTCAGTTCGAGGTTGGGGTAGTCCTCCTGTAACCCCATGTTCGACACGACGACAGCCGTGCTATTCTTGGGTAATTGTTCAAGCAGGGCACCAAATACCCTGTCGATGGCTTGATAGACATCGCGGGTCGCATGCGTCAGACAACCTTCACTGTTTGCAGGCACGCTGGATCGATCGGAATACTTCCAGAATTGATGACCGGCAATGTGTGATTCGTGAAACCCGAGGACAATCAAATCAAATCGATCGCGGGACAGCAGATGATGACAGATAGCCGCTTTCTGTTCGATCTGCTTCAACAGGCCCTTGTAGATCTGTACATCCTCATCGAACGTGCTTCCGACTTGTTCTTCCACACCGAGGGGCGATCCGAATCGGGTCTTCAGATCAGCGAACAGCGACGCCGGGACCGAATACCCCGCGAAGCGTGCATTGTGTGGTGCCCAGTTGGCTACCTGTACGCCGGGCACTCCTGCTGTACAATGCGTTTCCGGCACATCGACGACGGCAACCCGCATTGCTGTATGGCGCAAGTGTCCCCAGAAGGGCACAGCGCTGTCGACCCGCTGGTTGGAGAGTTCCAGCTCATAGGTGCCCGGCTTGAGCGGACGCCAGTAGTAATATCCGTGTTGGGCCCGCGACAGGCCGGAGAGCAGGGAGACCCAGATCCCGTTTTCGCTGACAAGCTCGGAGCCAGTGAGTCGGCCTTGCACCCCACTGTCAAGCAATCCCTTAATAGTTGGCAAGTGCCCCTCCTCAGCCCATTGCTCGATCAACCCGGCGTCGCCGGCGTCAAATGCGAGGACAACGAGTGGTCCGTGTTCACGTTGCCGGTTCATGCGTAACGCCCCATAGATTCCAAGAGGGATAGAATAATCGTATTGAAGCAATCATTGATGATAACAGCAGCAATCCCAAAAATACTAACGCGAGCGTCGTCCGTCGAAGGATTGGGAATAACGGACGATCTCGACAGGAAGGACTTATGTCTATCGGGATAGGTGTGATCGGGTACTCTGGAGTCGCGTCACGGCTTCACCTTCCCGCGCTGAGAGGTCTCCCGGGTGCCCGGGTGACGGCTATTGCCGGCACAACGCGCGAAGCTCTTACGGCAGTCGCCGATCGTTACGCCATTCCCGCCCGATACCACGACTACCGGGATTTATTACACGATCCAGCGGTCGATGCGGTTGCTATCTGCGTTCCACCGGAACTACACGAAGTCATCGGTTTGGCAGCCATGGCAGCCAACAAGCACGTTTTCATGGAGAAGCCGATGGCCCTCTCGCTGGAGCAGTGCGCCCGGTTGGTGCAAGCGGCTGAATCCTCGCCCGTGATGACCTCGATCGGTTTCCACCTTCGTTGGCATCGACTGGTTCGTGAGGCGCAGGAGTGGATCGCCGGTGGCCGGCTTGGCACGGTCGAGTTGCTCCGCACGGTGTTTACCAGTGGTATTCGCTGGCGTGCGAAGCTGCCAGTCTGGCGTACACGCAGACAGGCAGGCGGTGGCGTTCTCATCGAATCGGGCGTTCACTACTATGACCTCTGGCGTTTCCTTACCGGGAGTGAGGTTGATGAAGTACACGTCATGAGCCGCTCCGCCGAACACGATGATGTCACCGCGGTGGTGACCGCGAGACTGCGGAACGGCATAGTGGCGACCGCGGGTTTTTGCCAGGGCACGGTTGATCATCTGGAGATTGACATCTATGGGTCCGCCGGTCGGTTGCGGATCTCTGGATATGCCCTAGACGGGCTGGTCTTTGATCCGACTGGATACAAGGGGCTAAAAAAAATATGGCCGAAAGCCCGGTCGGTACCTGGTCGATTGCTCCGTGCGGCACGTGCGATTCCTCTGGGGGGGTATTATGCTCACGCTTACCGCGATCAGTGGATTGGTTTTTTGAACGCTATTGAAAGCGGAAAGCCGGCAGGTGCGAGTTTTGCCGATGGTCGGGAGGCAACTCGGGTGGCCCTTGCAGTGACTCAGTCGGCCAGTGCACGCCGACCGGTATACATTGCCGATTGTGCCGATGCGATCGCACCAGTTCAGGAGCACGGAAACGGGTCCGGGAACGTCACCGAATATTAATGTCGGGGACGGGTTTTCGATGGTGTGGGTCGATTCCTGGTCAGCTGTTCATAGATGGCCACGAAACGATCGAGAAATTGGTTCTGGTCGAATGCCTTGAGCGCGAAACGACGGGCGGCGAGTCCCAGAGATTCGGCGTAATCCCGATTGCTGACAATTTTTAGTAGCGCCATGCCGAGGGTTGCAGGGTCTTCGGGAGGTACAAGGAGTCCTGTTTGCTCATGCTTCACATACTCTGTAAAGCCGCCACTTTCGCTTACGACGACCGCTGTGCCTCGCATCATCGCTTCAGCCGCTGCGTTTCCGAAGGCCTCCGCGCCCCGCGAGGGTACGACTTGTACCCAGGCGGCATCAAAACGGCGTTCGATTGTCTCGCGTGGCTGGTGTCCGAGAAAGTCGATGTTCGCGCCAAGCTGTTTTGCGATTTCCCGCAATCGGCGACTCTCCGGTCCCTCCCCGGCAATGAGTAGCTGCGTCTGTGGCAGAGACTGAATGACGAGCTTGAAAGCATCGAGCAGGATATCGACTCCCTTCTCGTGCGCCAAGCGACCCGAGAACACGATGGTCGGCGGATCCTCTAACGGAGGCCGCTGTGTACGTGCCACTACGCCGTTGTGGATCACCTCAACAGGGGTGGTGCCGGATACTTCCAGCCATCCTGCGACTGATCGGCTGTTCGCGACGACCACATCAAATACGCCTTGCCAGTAGCGCCACAGGCGAAGTTGTGTCATCAGGAGCGGCCAGGCAACGAGGGGCACACAACCGTTTTGATAGCAGACGGAGCCGGCAGGTTCATTGCATCCCCTCCCATCGGGCAAGACTCTTGATCCAATCGGACAAACGGTTCGGTACCACCCGTCGTGATAGATGGCAGGAATGTCGCGCAACAACGGCAAAATTAATGGCGACAATTGAGAAAGAAATAATCGCACATGCACAACGTCGGGTTTAAATTCTGCCAATGCGCGACGCAGACTGAAAAAGGCAGATAGGTTGCCGCACCAAAGCGCTGCCCGCAAAGGTGAAGGTGTCCCAAAACAGTGGTAGTTGGCCAGATCCCTGTCCCCGTTGGTATGCGCCCGGCTAGAAAATAGGCGTACATCGTGGCCACGTGCCCGCAAACCGTCGCGCAGTGCCAGCGTGACGATTTCGTTGCCGCCTCTCGGTACGCTGTAATCGCTAATCAACAGAATCTTCATATCCTGAGTGAGAACCTATTCTCTGTGGATAATCAAATTCTATGAGAGGCCGGCAGCCCAGCTACCATCTTTGCCGCGCACAAACCTTCAGGATACCGCTGCTGAATCCAAAGACTTCGTGATGTGTAAATCGGAGGTAATAGGTGTCTTGCATTTTGGATTCTTATTGCCATTCGTGTCTATCAAGGAAATTCCTCGCCAGGGTCATGATGGCATGGAAACCCCCGAGGCGATGGTACAAGAAATTCTTGATCTACTCAGCCCCTTCCGTTGACTGACCTCCTTCCGGTATGGGCAAGTGAGGTGCATCTTCACAAATAGTAGGCCATCCAAGATTCAGCATTCAGGGATGGTTCAATAGTCAGCTTACTGCCCGGCGCTGGAAAGTCAATTCAAATTAACTCTAAGTGAACCCATTCGGCCTCTCGGTCCCCTCCACTCGGGCCTATGTGAACAAATCCTACAACAGGGTTTTTCCTACAAGTGGTGTTCGGGAATGGAGCCACAACGTCAGTTTGCGCCCACCCTTCAATCCTCAACACTTCCGTTACTGTAATTTCCAGAAAAGTCCGTAGATGCTAGCAGTCCCGGTGAGCAGAGGCTTCACGAGCAGAGCACAAAGCTCCGCGAAATTTCCTGGACGGTGGAAGGCTTGAGGGGATATTTCCGAGCGATAGCTATGAAATGATTCAGGAACGGCGCGGCTCTTGCTGTCACCATAAAGTATAGAAGATGATGAGGAAGGTCCGATTGTCCAGTGAGGTGATGCCGAGAAACAAATTTCCTGGAACTTGGACAAATTTATAAAAGCTCAACCAGAAATGGCCAGCCAAGACGTAAGTTTAACCAGAGGGTAATTTCAATTTCCGAGTGCAGCGGGTGTTGATTGCCATAGGGCCCAAGCTTAAGACTGCCCGTATCCTAGCATTTTCTGTATTGGAGGGAATTCAAATTTATGCTTCGCCCATTGAAGCCGTCCCCTGAGTGGAAGATGAGCCGAACTTCTTCAGCAAGATTCCAAATAAGGCTGGTAATGCCGGGATAAAAGCTAAGGCTACTGCACGAATATCCTGTTGGGTAGAAATTAAAAAAATGGCGAAAAGGATGATCAAGCCTCCCATCGGCCAAACCAGCTTTTTCCAAATGCTCGTTGGCCCTGTCCTCTCAAGCAGAGCAAATTCCTCTTCCTCGCATATATTTAAAACGAATTGCCGAAAACTCTCATTAATCATTTGAAGATCAGGATTCAAAAGAATCAAGTTCTTCTGCAATAGGGTTCTCACGCCCGGAT
This sequence comes from Nitrospirales bacterium, assembly GCA_021604105.1. Taxonomy (GTDB): domain Bacteria; phylum Nitrospirota; class Nitrospiria; order Nitrospirales; family UBA8639; genus Nitrospira_E. The sequence goes on from BQIW01000015.1 coordinate 50,391, forward strand.
TTTGGGAATTCAGAAAACGATCTGTGGCCAGGTGATATAAGGCAAGTTTTTCGGTATCAGAACAAATACTCCACCAGGCCCGATATTCACCGGCAAGGGCATCCAATATGAATAAGGGAACTTTGTCCTTGGCTTGAGTGCAAGCTAACATTTTGCTCAACTGGCTCTTTTCTTCGAGAAGGGTGTCCCCATATTTGCGATGTTCGGGGCTCACCTTACATTCATCTGTAAAAATTCTAATTTGCTCCACATTCAGATTTTCACCAGCCAGATCATTGAACACCTTTTCTTCAAATTTGTGTTGTTCTTGTAACTCCCATTCCGGCGTCCAGAAGACAACTTTGAATTTCGCCAGAATTTTGGTCCAACGCTGGCGGTAATCTCGGGTAGATTTGGAATCAGGATCTGCAGAAAACTGACGGTACGACCAATTCAGTAAATCAATCGGGGATACCAGCCAAACTGTTCTCCCTTTCATGTGATATCTTTCCAGCCGCCGGAGAATTCGAATATTTTTATCTTGTTCTTCCCACATGTGCGTCAGGGGATCTATAAAAATAATGTGCGGATGAAAGAGTGAAAGCATGCGAAAATAAAACGCATGCAATCGAGTTGATGTATGACTGCACAAATGTTGGAGAAGTTCCCCTTGATATGATTTATCATGGGCGTGAAAAAATACAGATGCTTGAAGCCGGATAATCAAGTCCTGGCTTTTGGCACCATCCAACAGCCGACTTTGATTGCCTTCCGGCATCTGATATCCCAAATAAAAAATTCGCTGTGAGATAAAATTTGGCAACCGATATAACACAATTAAGAACATAAGCGGTAAGATCACCCACACCATTCCGAAACCCCCGCTAACTCCTAATATTTTTTGCACAAGATTGTTGGGTGCGATGGCCAAATGGAACACTAACCCGACAATGACGAGCGATATGACGATGAGGACTAGCCGCTTCCTTATTAAGGCGTCAAGGACACCAAGGCCCATAGTAACCAACGCAACTATGATTAATCCCCGACCCATGTATGTGTAGCGTTCTTTAGAAAACAATGAAGACGTCGAGGCTGAAGTTTCAGGAAATATTGGAAGAAAACCTCCTGTCTGTTCGGAACTGTCATTATAAAAAGGTCGCAGTTCCTCATGAAGCCATTCGACAAGCGAATTGTCTGGTTCATTTTTTTTATTCCGTTGAACTAATTTTGAAATCTTGTCCTCCATTTTCTTCGGTATCCGGTTTATGTAAGCATAAGAATTTTCAAGTACACCTAAAGTTTCCCCTACAAGGTTGTCCTTTTTGTCTTTTTTTGAAAATTCGGGCACTGATGCATCTTCAGGAGATCGAGTTGGTAAAAATATTTCATGGACGTTGAACCCTAAATGCATCCCCTTGTTCAACAAATGGTCCGTGACATTATTCCCCGCCTCATCAAAGTCGACTCGCATGTAAGAATTTTGTATGTCATTTTCCCGTTGTTGAAGCGATTGTTCACGAAAATTTTGGAGGTACTGATTCAACAACAGCATTTCCTCATCAAACGCCACCATGAAGATACTCAGGCTCGGGACGGCGGAAAAGATTAGCATGAAGGTCATCACCATCCATGTATAGCTGGTAGTATAGGATTGGGGTGAATACCTTTTGAGAAGTTCATTGCATTTAGAAGCAAGATGTCGTGGATATTTTTCGGTCCTAATTTTCGATATGAGTCGTTCAAAATTCAGTATGTAATACATGACCGACATGCCGATAAAGGCGAATGCCATGGCACGCAGCAGAATAGCTTGTCCGTTACCAGTTAGCATTAATCCTCCAAAAATTAAAACAAGGGCGCTGTTAATGAGCGCAATGGTAGTATATCTCCTGTGGTACACTTCCTTCGGCCACATCCATGATGCTTGTCCACTCCTCAGGTCTCCCACTATTAACAATCCAAATAAGAGTCCGCCAAGAATGACTGTGGCATAGAGTGCAAACAATACTGTCGATATAAAAAGTGCCACTCCATTGGCTGTCCTGAGCAGGTTCTTATCTCTATAGACAATCAAGGTCCAAGGGAGATCAAGGTTGTTGCTCCCAATTGGCGCAACATAAAATTGGGTGTCATTGCCAGCATAGGTTACATCCACATTGTCCGCGTTCCTAGCCAGCACAAGGGAACGGAGTCGCCGGTCTTGATTAGTTTCACTAAAAAGATTTTCTCGCAAATTTCTTCTCATATCAGAGTGAAAGAGCACTTTTCCGTCCTCATCGATGATGGCATATCCAAAGCCAGGGGGAACAACCGGATACATGAGAGAGAGAAGTTTTCCTTCCATAGCGGCCACCGCTATTTGAGGGCTCGGATTATCATCTCCAGCAGGAGGATTCACAGGATTTTCCCTTCCCCTAACGGACTCGGTCCAAATGGCTTTCTGTGTTCCTGCGGTAGTTTTATCATTGAATTCGCTTTTAATCGAAATGACCACTTCATTTTTTCCACTCGTCCAGGAATAAATAGGCTCGATAAAAAAGGAGTGGGAACGCTTTTTGGAAGATTCCGTTTCTAATCTATACAAACGGTTTTCTAAGACTCGTTGAACGTATTGTCTCTCTTTGAGATTGGGAGAATTGATTCCAGCTTTGGCAATCGTGAAATAATTCGCTACTTCCCCGTCGGGGGTTACCCAAAATAATCCATTAAAATAAGGATACTCGTATGTAGCTTTATTCCCTCCTTTTACTTTTATTTCATTCTTTTTCCCCTCACTCTTACAAGCAGCTTCAATTTGATTGCCCGACTTCCAATAGTATTTAAGGAAATCCGGTCTCACAACCCGTTTTTCATTTGGGTTTCCATTGCATACTTTATATGCAGAGGCATAATTCGTATCCTGTTTTTTGAGCTCGTTTAAAACGAGCCGAAGCTCATCTGTAAACCCTGCTTGAATTTTTCCACTAACATGTATCAGTCGATCATCAAGCTTCCTTTCAGCAGTGGAGTATGCATACAAATCAGCGAGACCAAATGTCAGTAACGCGGTACCCATGAGTGAAAAGAACATGAGCGAGACGACATCAACAATGGTCAATCGATCTTTAGGCCCCATAGACCAGAGTTTTAGAAGCGGCAGACTAAAGGTTAGGGCAAAAAATGCGAAGACGCTCGGTAGAAGTATCGGCGTAGGGATTGCCATTGCGTCAGCTCGAAAGGTCCGGGAAGGTACAAGCCCTCCCAGTATGAAAGCGATGTCCTCCGAGCCATTTTTATAACGGGGAAAAGGCAAAAAACCGGGTTGCGTAAAAAATAGAAGAGTGTCATCCCCAAAGGAAATGGTACTGATTGAAGGCACCTGCTTGAGTAGACTGTCATCCACATATTGTGCTTTATGTAGGTCTCTTTTGCCACTCGATGGCAAACTGCTTCGCCCCCCTGTTGTCGGCATGGAAAGACCCACATTCTCATGCTGAGTAAGTATATCCAGCAGTTGGAATTTAAGGGAGGTCGCATGCTTGGTCGATGACTTTTGATAGATAACAGTTCCATTACTATCTGCTAAAAGCAAATCGGCAAAGATATCGTCGATTGGAAGCCGCTGCAAAAACGTGTCCAAGTCAAGCTCTCCCCTTAACTGAAGAGAACAGGGATTTTTTATTATCTTTTCATTTTGGCTCTCGTTGGACCAAACAACCGTTTCCACTTGCACATTATTACCCGGACATTCCCCTGGCACTTCTTTTTGGATGGTAAGTCTGGCTCCATGTAATGTGCGTTCAAGATGCAGATTGAACTTTGTTTGTGTAAAAAATATTTTTGAATTAAACTGACTGATGATGAAGTCTGTCTTCTCATGGCTCACCTTGCTGGGAACATCCAGATAATTGGATTTGGGGCACGGTACGTTAGTTCTTTTACCATTAGAGACAATTTCTAGTTCTACTTTTTTGAAATGGCTATCATCAATTAGTTGCTTACACGTATCACTTATACTTCCAACATTTTCCCCTTTGTTAGCTATTCCATTGGCTAATGCTTTCAGTATTTGTGCGTGTCCTTCAACCGTATCAGATAAATTCTGCCCAGCCTCAGCTAAAATCCTGAAATTGCGCTGAGTTAAAAATGCTCGACGATCCTCAACATATAGGTAGTACCAAATTCCAGCACCACATAAAATGATTATGTACCCGATTAAAGCTAGCCAAGCGGATATGATAGGAGTTTTGGTATCATTTCCATTCGACGGACGTTTGAGAATATTTAATGTCATTGTGCGCTACCACCTGGAAATGTGATTGGTTGACATGGTCGCCAACCTAATGAAAGCGCATTGCCCTTTTAGATATTTTTATGGGTATGTGCGTATGGGGTTCCTCCTTCAGACTTATCCCTTCAAAACTGCAAAAATAGTGCAACAATAAAAAACAATATTAGGAAGAGGGGGAAAACGCCTAAGCCATTGAGAATTTGACCCTTTTATTTTGCAGAAAAAATAATTCAAGAGGCAGATAAAAAAGCTTAAATTATTGTGTTATACGAAGAGATACACCTTGTATCTTTTCGTGTAACTTTCAAGAGCAAAATGGAGTGCAAAAATTTTGTGAAGACGTTGCCGAAGGGCAAGATAAGAAACATTCATGGAAACCAATACTGTAAAATATGTTTCCGGCCTATTATTCCGGTTTTCCAACCCTCCATTAAACGACTGTTTGGCAAATAAATCACCGATTGGGAACCCATAGGCTTAAAACGTAGGCTAAGAAAGGTGCCAATAACGTAAGGGCGTTGTGAGTTGTCTCTGTGGGAAGTTATTGTTTTCTAACAGATCAAACACTTGAAGAATTTCAATGATTCTTTTTCGTCCAAGACAATTGAAAGCAAATTATGGGTCAGGCCCTGGCATCAAAAAGTATTGCTCCGTCTGCTTCGTATAGAGAGGCACCGTTGCACCCTAGCTGCTCTACTTCCATGGTCGAGGTTATTTCACCTTGGTAGTCCAGGCAGAATCGAAGACCACGGCGTCCCTGTGTTCCAGCAAATGCCCTTTTCCACCAGAATTTATCTGAATCGCCCTTGAAACTACTCCGAGTCTTTAATCGATTTTCTTTTAGTTTTGGAAACAGGAATTCCGAGGGCGGGCGAGGCAGCCCATTAATTCAGATTATGGGCCGACTAATATAAGATGCATGGCTGGATGTTCACATCCAGCCACTGCCCCCCATCACGATTGCCGTGAGGTATACATAACTAGCCGTGATGCCAAGGTTTACAGTCAACGTCAAAATAAATGTGCTCATTGATTATTCCTTCCTTCTGTTTCTCATCCACGTTGGTATGGCTCAAACATCCAAATGTTTGATCACAGCCATGCTGTTGATACCGACGAGGGAGAGGTGTAAATAATCAAACTTTCCCAAGGTATCTTTTTGACCTACGAAGTTTTGCCCGGATCGGTAGCTGCAGGGTCCCGAGGACGCTTCCCCTTCAACATCACGATCATGCCAATAATCCCCAAAATAATAGAAAGTATCCCGAAAAGTTCCATGACCTCCTCCTTGTTCTATGTTTACCTGATTAGGACAACGGGAATGCCCAACAAGGGCTATATTTCGTTTACAATGACAATATATCCGGTGGGAGAAACGGGAGGGTCAGGCTTGTCGAAGATTTTAGAATATAAAGATTCAAAACATCTCAGAATGAGACGAGGGCGGCACCTTAATATACCGACCATTCAGCTCTACTCAGGTATTGTCCTTCCTTATCAAAGGAGTGCTAATATGAGGTTTCTTCGAGTTGTCCTTAACCGGAGCTGAAGATGAAGCTGTTCTCTTCTCTCGCCATCATCACCCTTGCGGTCGTCTTTGCTACCCCGATGTTCGCCGAACCTTATCCGCACTCCTGTGAGATCGTGTTAGACAGGGTTGAAGCAGCCCGGAAAGCGCTCCTTCCATTTCGTCGGACCATGGAACTGTTAAAAGCCCATCAATCCGGCGCATATGGTGAAGCGGAGGCCTGCGTGACCGGGAGTCGGCATGGTGGGGATACATCCGTCCATTGTACTCAGTCGCGATGGCACAGCCCGAAACCAGATACATTTGCCTTGGTGGCCATAGACCAATACAGGCAGAAGAGAAAAACATTTGAAGAATTGTTTCAACAAGCCAGGCAGATCTGTCTGCATGAGCCATAACCACACACGAGAGTCGTGAACGTGTTATCGGGAATCAAACTGTGATGGTCAAATCTTTGTATGGCATCGGTCTTCCTCTTCTGCTTCTCCTCACTTGGACGTGTCCTGCCGGCAGCGAACCGTATTCTCCTTCCTGTGGTCACGCAGTAGAAAAAGTGATTAAGGATCGAAAGAATCTCAGTGCCTATCAACGGACTTTACAATCAGCCAGGAGCCGGGAGCGTGTAGCCTATGCAGACTTAGCGGTATGTGCACGAGGTGGAATCTTTAGTGTGGGACGAGCCGTGGCATGCAATCAGGCCTCCTGGAAGGCCCCGGTACGAACGAAGGAATTAATTGAAGCCGAGGAAGACTATCGACAGGCAAGAAATGAATTTGAGAAGTCCTTTGAATACGCTGAGAACTCCTGCCTCTTATCCCCCTAATTTCCTACTGGTCTCTCCTTCTTTTCTTCTTAACTTTGTAGAACAATCACGCTGATCGGCATTTTCCCCTACCGGAATTGCGCTGAACTGTCTTTGATGTGTATGCGCAACGTGTGTTCCACACAGGAGATTCCGTCGGCATGCCCGACTGATGCGGGCCTGACTTCGCCGTAAGCCGAGGGCGATGGCTCGTAGACTGTCCTTGTCCTTCATGAGATACGAATGCGTTTTTTGTGATCGAAATGCCGACAACAAATTTCCATTCATCACCTCATGAAGAATATGGATACGGCTGTGCACTGCGTGTGTGAATGTGTGTGATCGATATTTTGTTTCACTGATATTCTTGCTGTTTAGATAAAAAAATTGTAAGGTTTCAAAACTGCTACTGTTCATTTCAATGTTTTGGGCATGAACCAACCAACACAAGGAGGTATCTATGGCTGTTCTAAGGAAGCGCCCGTCTGCAAAGGTAAAGTTGGCAGGACGTGGTTCTGCAAAATTAAGTCAGGCAGCGGGAACGATTAAGAAAAAATTACGGGGTGTCAAAATCATTGATTGGCATGAAGTCGGTCAACCGGGGCCCGATGTGATTTTTGGCACCGTCCAGGCGAACATCGGCAACTTCAGGTCTCATGTGGCCACGTTGACGAAATTGAAAGAGTTGCGCGATCTGAACATCCTCATTCATGGCCAACCACCTCGGCCTGAGGTTGTGCAAGTGAATTTCACGCTCGGACGAGGATAAATGATTCATGCAGGGACCGGCTGGTAAATATCCCGCATTGCAGGTTCACCCCGGCAGACGCTGTAACCTGCAGTGTCTGCATTGTTATTCGGATTCCGGGCCGGACGTTTCCGAACAATTGGACATCGATACCCTACGGACAGTTGTGGTTGATGCCGCACGTCTCGGGTACGCGGTCATGTCGGTGTCAGGCGGGGAACCCCTGTTGTATCCGGCGTTAGGGGAACTGCTTCGCGTGTCGCATGAGGCGGGATTGGCCACCACGGTCACCACGAACGGCATGTTGCTGGATCAACGCCATCTGGACATCTTACAGGCTGATTGCGATCTCATCGCAATCAGCCTTGATGGCGTACCCGAATCGCATAACCTCATGCGAAATTCTCCACGGGCATTCGACGACATGTGCGCGAAGCTTGAGGGCTTGCGGGCATCCGGCATCCGATTCGGGTTCATCTTTACGCTCACGTTTCACAACGTCAACGAGTTGGAGTGGGTCGCAGAATTTGCGGTTGAACAAGGCGCTAACTTGTTGCAACTCCATCCGCTCGAACCCGTCGGCCGTGCCGAGTATACGCTTGACGATTCGTTGCCCGATGCCGAGGAAAATGCGGCAGCCGTGGTCGAAGCCGTCCGAATCCGGGAACAGTACAAAGATGTCATCGATGTCCAGATCGATCTCGCCACGATCCCCGCACTGCTCGAGCATCCGACTCGCGTCTTTGTGCGGGAAGCAGCGGTGTGTGGCGAGCAGACTGTTGCAGACATCATCGCCCCGTTAGTGATTGAAAGCAGTGGAGTGGTCTCACCTCTCCAGTATGGATTCCCGCGCGCCTGGTCCTGGGGCAATATCAAAAATGCACGACTGCCGGAATTGGCGTCCTCGTGGTTGTCCCGCGATTACGCCGCGTTCCTCACCCTATGCCGGCTTGTGTACGAACAGGCGGTGACCAATGACGATGAACCGGTCCTGAACTGGTATCAACATATCCAAGCCGCGGCTTCACGTTTTTCGCCCCTGCAGATCCGCGACATCATGAGCCAGTCAGGTGATACCGGGACTTGTGACCGTCTGCGGACGATGGCCTCAGATCCTGTCGGTCATGCCCCTCTTTGAAGGGCGCACCTGATTCGACGACATCCCGCCACTCTCGGGTCATTGCTTCATTCTGCCTCAAAACACCGTCAATATCTGACGAATCCATTCCGAAGGATCACAGTATGTCCGGCCTGCCTGAAAAGCTTTTTGCCCAAAATGAGAGGCCAATTCTTGCCAGCACCATCTGCCAATTCCGTCTGCTTTAACTGGCGACTCATCGGTCGCTACCTACACGCCCAAATCCTCGGTAGACGAGCTCCCGGAGAATTCAAGCCCAGCGGCTAAATGATCAAGTTTAGGGTCGGCAATGTCGTCTCGGTGGAGTTTCCCTTCTCGACCTGCAGACCCGTAAACGCCGTCGAGAGTAGGTTTGTCGGCCCCGCTGCTCCCGCGTCCACCCTTGAGCTCTTCGCGAAGACGATGTGCTTTGCCCTTGTGCGCTATCCTTATCCTATGGCTCCTTTTTTAATCTTTTCTTGTATTTAAAAGCAAAATTTTTATAAATCCTTCTTGACTGAATATTACATTAATGTAATTATAGCATTTGAGTAATATCATGGAAGTAGAGGGCGATTAGCCGGATGAAAGAATGGACGATTATTTATCGATCGCGCTATGCCAATTGGTTTGGGAAATGCGGCGAGTCACTACAGGATGAAATTCTCGCTCATTTGGAAGTGCTCAGGACAATGGGGCCGAACTTGGGTAGGCCGCGTGTGGATCATATAAAAGGCTCGAAGCATCAGAACATGAAGGAGCTGCGAATTCAGTTTAAAGGTGATCCGGTTCGGATACTGTTTGCTTTTGATCTTAAACGCCGAGCCGTTTTGCTTCTCGGTGGCGCCAAAACTGGTGACAAGGACTGGTATAGGCGGAATGTTCCCCTCGCGGACCAGGAGTTGACGTTACATTTAAATGAGTTAGAGAAGGAGAAAAAACGATGACTACGCACAAGGATTTTATGGCTTCCCTGCCGAAAAAGCGCCGCAAGGCTATTGAGAATCGTGCAGCGGAAATTTTTGCCGAAGAAATGACGCTTCAACAATTACGCAAAGCCCGTGATCGGTCACAGGAATCAACTGCCGAAGCTCTTGGCCTCAAACAGGCTGCCGTATCACGCCTGGAAAACCGCGATGACATGCGGATTTCCACGCTTCGGGAATATGTTCAGGCTTTGGGCGGAGAACTGGAGTTTTATGCTCGCTTCAAAGAGGGTGGCGACAAGACTCGATTTGTTCGGATCAGGAACAAAACCAAGGATGAGCACCAAACCGTTTCTTGATTTTTCAACCTACCCTGAATTGTAAAATAAAATGAGAAAGCTTCCTCGATGGGGATCGGCTGTGCAAAAAGATGCCCCTCTTTAAGGATTTCAAAATTTCTTCATTCTTTTGAACTCTTGAAAAAAACCCTTCCTGGATTTCTCTTTAATTCAGCTAAGGTACATGAATAGGCATGAGGGGGTTAGGTGTTCCCATCGTCCATCCGCCGATTCTGTCTGCTGTCAATTCCTTCAACCTCTTTCGACTGTTTATTTTCTCTCGATATTCACCTGGACATTGGTACCATGAGAGGTCATGTCGAATACCGGTGAGAGTTTACTCAGGGCTTTGAGTTTCTCGATGTTGTCCGCATCGGTTTTGACCTTAAAGTTGACGCGGATATTCTCGAACCCGCTCCTGACCGTATTCGAGAGGCCAAGGAATCCCCTGATATCCAAATCGCCCTCAAGTTCCGATTCCAATGCCTCAATTACAATGCCCCGCACGGCCGCATGGTACACGAAGGTCGTCGTCAGGCATCCCGCCAAGGCATGTAAAGTTTTGAGGACATTCCTAACTCTTTCCAATTTCAAAGGGTATGGCCTAAAAAAATTCCCACCCGTTTTCGGGCAAAGAGGTTTCAGAGGAAGTAGGGTCATTCATTAGATAGAAGGCTCCGGTTAAGTGATCCCAAATGTCCTGTCACTGGGAATTTCTCTATTCCTGCTTCTCCTGACGCCTACAAGTGAATCCGTCGTAGTGCATCAGAGTGTTTGTGTGTCGGTATCGACTCTGTTGCCCCGCTTTTTCTAAGAAATTTCCCGGAGTCCGGGATCTGCTTTCCTTTATGTCACGTATTTTGTAGGCTTCGTCGGAATTCGTCCTCCATTCTCCTCATGGAAGAAATTTTTTAAGTTGGACATCTGATAAACGGGATAATGATATGAAGGATTTCATTTCATCCTTATTGAAGGGAATAGGCCTCTTTTTAGGAGTCGTGTTACTCATTTTAGGTGGGTGGGTTGGGTTGGAAAATTGGCAGGCTCCAGGAAACATTAATTTACCGATAATGGTGTTCTCGGTAGTGGGCATCCTGGTGGGGTCAATCTTTCTGTGGTTGGCCTTGAAAAAACGTCAAAAGGAGTAGTGCGATCATCTGTGGCCATATCCTTTTGGGATTTGCCAAAACAGCCTTCTCCGCCGATTTCCAAGCTACACGGTCTGGCAAAGATCAATAAAATGACAATTTGTTAGAGAGAGCCTATCGGATTTAACCCCGCATCTGGTGCCGATCATTGACGATATCCTGGCGCGGTTGCATGTAGCCGGGGATGTGAAGGCCATGAGCCTCACGGGATGGAATCTGCATTCCTTAAAAGGAGAGTTGAAAGGATATTGGAGTGTTAAATTTACAGGAAACCGGCGCATTAATTTTCGGCCCATAACCTAGCCATAGGCTGAGAGCATAAGAAGTTCATGTGCGATTGCAGGACCCCTGATTTCTTTCCCGCAAAGTTATGCAGGTGGA